>NZ_BDLP01000021.1:0-27858 GCF_001950415.1 Roseomonas sp. TAS13 | reverse complement strand
CGCCTTACGGTGGAGCTGTGCGTAGATGTGATCAAGAGACAGGCGTCGCCGCCGGGCCGCGCGGCAACAGGCCGGCCATCCCGTCCCCCCGCAGGCGCCGCCGCCCGGACAGGAAGGCGAAGCCCGTCGCCCGCCCAGCGGAGGCGGCGGACGGGGAAGCCCCGCCCTCCGCCGGGATCGATCCGTCCCCCATCACCCGTCCCCGCCGCTCAGGGCTTGATGATGGTGACGGTGTCGCCGTTCGGGTCCTCGACCGGCGGCTGGCCGCGCGGCGACATCTTCGCCTTGTTGGTGACATAGGCGAAGTTGGTGCGCGGATCGACGGCGACCGTGTTGGGATGCGTGCCGGTGGCGAGGCTGGCGAGCACCGACAGGCTCTTGCCGTCGATCACGCTGACCGTACCGGCGCCGCGGTTGGCGACATAGATCAGGCCGTTGCTGGGCGACAGGGTGATGCCCAGCGCGCCCTCGCCGGTCTTGACGGTGTTCAGCAGCTTGCCGTCCGCGGCGTTCAGCACGGTCACGTCGCCGCTGCCCTGGTTGGTGACCAGCAGGCGGCCATTGGCGGCATCGAAGACGAGGTTGGCCGGCCTCTCGCCGCCGGAGGCGAAGCGGCGCTTCACGGCGCGGCCGGCGAGGTCGATCTCGACGATCTCGTTGTCTCCCATGGCCGCGGCGAAGAGGCGCTTGCCCGCCTTGTCCAGCGCCAGGCCGGAGATGCCGCCCTTCAGGTCGCCGACCGTGCCGGCCACCTTCTTCGTCGCGCCGTCGATGATCCAGACCGCGCTGGGCTTCTCCTTCGCGCCGAAGGCGGAGGCGTAGACGGTGTTGCTGTCCTCGTCCACCAGCACCTGGCGCAGATGCGCGCCCTCGCCCTCGCTGATCTTCACCGCGCTGTTGTCGCGCAGGTCGATGGCGGAGACGGAGCCGCTGCGGGTGTTGGTGGTGTAGAGCGTCTGCGTCCTGTTGTTCAGCGCGAGGCCGAAGGCCGGCTCGTCCCGCAGCTCGATGGCGGAGCTCGCCTCCAGCGTCACGGGGTCCAGCACCATGATGCTGGCGTCGTTGGCGCCCCGCTGGCCGGCCGCGGCGACATAGACGCGATTGGTGGTCGGGTTCACCACGATCTCGTAGAGGCCCGGCGCGATGCGGCGGTTGCCGCCGATCGCCGGCGCGGCGAAGGCCGGGGCGATGCGGCTCATCACGGCGGCCGAGGTCACCAGGCCCAGCAGGGAACGCCGCGAAAGCCCGAAAGGAGCCGGAAGCGTCGTCGGGTGCGTCATCATGCGTGGTTCCGTCCGCTGATCCTGATGGACGACCGGTAAGGTCGGCCCTTGTGCGCGCGGATGAACCCAGACCCACGTTCGCTCGCGGCCGGTCATGCCCCGGAAAGAGGGCCCATCCACTCGGAGGCGCGTTTTAATGAGAACCACTCGCACTAACAAGGGCCCTGATGGAAACCCTCCCGCCCTGGGTCGATCCTGGCGGCAGAACCAGGGCCGGTCCGGGAAGCGCCACCCGGGAAAGTGATCCTGCGGGCGGCGGGCTCTCTGGCTGTTCCGCTTCCTGATGGCCCCCGGGGGAGAGGCTCTGCCTCTCCCGCCAGCCCGCTCTCCGCCAGGGACCGAAGCCGGTCCCCGGACCCCGGGCTTGAGTCGGTTTCCGTGGCTGCCGTCAGACCGAAGGGTTGCTTCCCGGGAGCAAGTGGAGACGCAGGGCTCCCGAAGAAGAAAGAAAAGCACCCTGCCTGCGCTGGCGGTACTGGCAGTCGCCGGAGAGCGTGGCTCCCCGGCGCGCCCCCGGCGTAAGGCGGACGGGTGTGTCAGACCGGGCGGCGCAGGTCCAGGGTGCGCGGATGCTCCAGCCCGACCGAGAGCACCGGCTCCGCCATCGGCCCGGGCGTATGGCCGAAGGCGAAGAAGCGGGTGCGGCGGCGGGCCTCGGCCTCGTTCGCATTGACTGGCCGGGTGTCGTAGTTGCGGCCGCCGGGGTGGGAGACATGATGCGTCAGCCCACCCAGGGAACGCCCGGTCCAGCGGTCGTAGATGTCGAAGACCAGCGGCGACTGCGCCCGCACCGTGGGATGCAGCGAGGAGGGCGGGCTCCAGGCCTTGAAGCGCACGCCGCCGACATACTCGCCCTGCCGCTCCGTCGCGGTGAGGGGCACGGCGCGGCCGTTGCAGGCCAGGATGAAGCGTTCGTCCACCCAGCCGCTGACGCGCGCCTGCACCCGTTCCGGGGAGCTGTCCACATAGCGCACCGTGCCGCCGATGCCGGGTTCCTCGCCCAGGGAATGCCAGGGTTCGAGGGCATAGCGCAGGTCGAGGTTCATGCCGCGCAGCGAGACCTCGCCGATCTGCGGGAAGCGGAACGCGAAATGCGGCCGGAACCACTCCAGGTCGAGCGGCGCGCCAAGGCCGCGCAGCTCCTCCAGCGCGTCGCGGAAATCCTCTTCCACGAAATGCGGCAGCATGAAGTCGTCATGCAGCCGCGTGCCCCAGCGGACCAGCCGGCGCTCGTAGGGGCGCTGCCAGAAGGCCGCGATGCAGGCCCGCATCAGCAGGATCTGCGCCGCCGACATCTGGTGGTGCGGCGGCATCTCCAGCGCGCGGTACTCCACCAGCCCGAGCCGGCCGGAGGAACTTTCCGGCGCGTACATCTTGTCGATGCAGAACTCGGTGCGGTGCGTGTTGCCCGTCATGTCCGCGAGGATGTTGCGGAACAGCCGGTCGGTCAGCCACGGCGGCGTGGGCCGGTCGCGCGACACCTCGCCGAAGGCGATCTCCAGCTCGTTCACGCTGTCCTCCCGCGCCTCGTCCACGCGTGGGTGCTGCGAGAAGGGGCCGATGAAGAGGCCGCTGAAAAGATAGGAGAGGCTGGGGTGGTTGTGCCAGAAGCCCAGCATCGACTTCAGCAGGTCGGGCCGGCGCAGGAAGGGGCTGTCCGCCGCGCGCTCGGCCCCCATCACCACGTGATTGCCGCCGCCGGTGCCGACATGGCGGCCGTCGAGCAGGAACTTCTCGGCGATCAGCCCGATCTGCCGCGCCTCCTCGTAGAGCTGCTCGGAACGCTCGATATGCTCGTTCCAGCTCGCCGAAGGATGCACGTTCACCTCGATCACGCCCGGGTCCGGGGTGACGGAGAAGGACAGCAGGCGCGGGTCGCGCGGCGGCGGATAGCCTTCCAGGAAGACCTTGCGGCCGAATTCGGCAGCGGTGTCCTCGACGGCGGCGCAGAGGTCGAGCCAGTCCTCGGCCTCGGTGAGCGGCGGGAAGAAGACGTGCAGGATGCCGCCGCGCGCCTCGACGGTGAGCGCGGTGCGGACGACATCCGGCTCCTCGCGTCCCACCTCCGGCCGCCAGTCCGCCGCCGGGGGCGTGTAGCCGTTGCCGCTGCCATTGCCGCCGAGGCCAAGCCCGCGGGTTCGCGGCAGCGGGCCGGGATCGCTGGCATAGGGCCCCTCCAGCCCGTCGCCGCCACCGGGTCCGGCAACGCGCTGGCCCAGCGGGCCGAAGGGCGCCGCGCCGGGGCCGCCATTGCCGCCGCGGCCGACATGCTGCACCGGCTGCCCGGCATGGCGCGGATGCGACGGCAGGGTGCCGAGCGGGGCGAAGGGGTCGCGCTCCACCTCCAGCGGCCGCCGGCCGTCGCTGACCCAGGGCAGGCTCTGCAGCGGCAGGCGGAAGCCGATGGAGCTGTCGCCCGGCACCAGGAAGATATGGTCGCCGCGCATGAACCAGCGGCCGGACTGCCAGCGCTTCACCCCGTCCATCGCGATGCGGCGCAGCGGCAGCACGCTGCCGGCCTCGGCATTCAGCCCCTGGCCATAGACGCGGGCGAGGCGTTCGCGCTCCAGCGGGTCCTTGAGCTTCGCATCCTCGGCGATGACATTGGCGGGCAGCCGGTGCTCCCGCCACAGGTAGTAGTGGATGTCCTCATGGGCGCCCTGGACCAGCGAGGGGTCCACCTGCAACCGCTCCGCCAGCGCCTGGCCGAATCGCCTCGCATCCGCGGCGGTGGCGTCGTCGCGGTCGTCATCCGATGCCAGCAGGGAGGGGTCGGTCCAGACCGGCTCGCCATCCTTGCGCCAGTGGCAGTGCAGCGCCCAGCGCGGCAGCTGCTCGCCCGGATAGTGCTTGCCCACCGTGTGCTGCAGCACCATGCCCGGCGACCACAGCTCCGCCAGGCGACGGATCAGCCGCCCGGCATAGGCGCGCTTGGTCGGGCCCAGGGCGTCGGTGTTCCATTCGGCGCCGTCCATGTCGTCGGCGGCGATGAAGGTCGGCTCGCCGCCCATGGTCAGGCGCACGCCGCCGGCCTCCAGCTGCCGGTCCACCTCCCGCCCCGCCTGGAGGATGCCCTGCCATGCCGCCTCGGTGTAGGGGCGGGTGGTGCGCGGCGTCTCGGCCACGCGGGTCACGGACATGGAGAAGTCGAAGACGGTCTCGCACTTCTCGATCAGCCCGCTGATCGGCGCGGCCGAGGAAGGCTCCGGCGTGGCGGCGAGCGGGATATGCCCCTCCCCGGCCATCAGGCCCGAGGTCGCGTCGAAGCCGACCCAGCCGGCGCCGGGGAGATAGACCTCGCACCAGGCATGCAGGTCGGTGAAGTCGGCCTCCGGCCCGGCGGGGCCGGTGATGGACTTCACGTCGGCGGTGAGCTGGATCAGGTAGCCGGAGACGAAGCGGGCGGCGAAGCCCAGGTTGCGCAGGAGCTGCACCAGCACCCAGGCACTGTCGCGGCAGGAGCCCCGGGCATGGCCCAGCGTCTCCTCCGGTGACCAGACACCGGGCTCCATGCGCACGATATAGGCGATCTGCCCCTGGACCTTCTGGTTCAGCCCCACCAGCATGTCCACGGTGCGCTGCTCGGTCTTCGGCACCCCGTCGATCAGCGCCTGGAGCAGCGGCCCGGGCGTGTCCATCCGGCGATAGGGCGCCAGCTCCTCCGCCAGGACCGGGTCGTAGGCAAAGGGCCAGGTCTCGGCCTGGGGCTCCAGGAAGAAGTCGAAGGGGTTGATGGTCGCCATGTCGGCGACGAGGTCCACCGTCACGTCGAAATGCGTGACCCGTTCCGGAAAGACCACCCGGGCCTGGAAGTTGCCCGACGGGTCCTGCATCCAGTTGATGAAATGCGGCTTGGGCTCGACCGTCAGGTTGTAGGAGACGATCGGCGTGCGCGCATGCGGCGCCGGCCGCAAGCGGATGGTCTGGGGGCCGAGATTGACTGGCCTGTCATAGCGGTAGGACGTGCGGTGGTTCAGCGCGACGTGCAGCGTCATGGACGGTCTCTCGGTGCGGCCTCGGAAAGAGGCTGTAGCAGACTTCCACCGCACAGCAAGAAACGGACCCGGCGGATGCCCTGGGCACCAAGCCTCCGGCGTTGCGCTGTCCCGGGGCCCGAGGCCCGGGGCCCGGCTCGGTCCCCGGCGGAGTGGCGGGGCCGGGCGGAGAGGCGGCGCCTCTCCCCCCCCCCCGGAGGCGGGCTCGAAGCGCAACGCAGCCAGGAAAGGCCGCCGCCTCAGTCCGGGGCGCGGATCTCGTTGACCAGGGGTTCGCCGCGCTCGAAGGCGCTGATGCTGTCCAGCGTGGTCGCGCAGATCGTGCCGATCGCCTCGCGGGTGAAGAAGGCTTGGTGGCCGGTCAGCAGCACGTTGGGGAAGGAGACGAGGCGCTGGATCACGTCGTCGGCGATGATGTCGCTCGACAGGTCGCGGAAGAACAGGTCGGCCTCCTGCTCGTACACATCGATGGCCAGGCCACCCAGCAGGCCGTTCTTCAGCGCGCCGATGGCCGCGTTGGTGTCCACCAGCCCGCCGCGGCTGGTGTTCACCAGGATCAGCCCGGGCTTCACCACGGCCAGGCTGCCTTCGTTGATGATATGGCGGGTTTCGGGTGTCAGCGGGCAGTGCAGGGAAATGACGTCGCTTTCCCGCATCAGCTGCTCCACCGGGACATAGCGGCCGCCCAGCGCCTCGAACTCCGGGGCGGGATAGGCGTCGTAGCCCAGGACGGTGCAGCCGAAGCCGCGCATGATCCCGGCGAAGACCTTGCCGATCTTGCCGGTGCCGATCACCCCGACGGTGCGGCCGTGCAGGTCGAAGCCCATCAGCCCGTCCAGCTCGAAATTGCCGCCGCGGGTGCGTTCGTAGGCCCGGTGGATGCGGCGGTTCAGGGTCAGCAGCAGGCCGACCGCGAACTCTGCCACGGAATAGGGTGAATAGACTGTCACCCGGACCACCCGGATGCCTTGTTCCCGGGCAGCCTCCAGGTCGATCTGGTTGAAGCCGGTCGAGCGGGTGGCGACCAGCCGGGTGCCGCCCCTGGCCAGGGCAGCGAGCACCCCGGCATCCACCTGGTCGTTCACGAAGACGCTGACGGCCGGGTAGCCGGCAGCCAGGACAACCGTATCCGGCCCCAGCATCGCCTCCTGGAAGGTCAGCGCGTGGCCATGGCTGCGGTTGGCCTCGGTCAGCAGGACCCGGTCGTAGCGCTTGGCACTGAACACGGCGACTTTCATGGCGGGTTCCCCGGCGATGCCGGTAGGGTCGTCACGGACCGCCGCGAAGTCCAGCCGGAAAAGCCGTTGCCGGCCCGGTTCCTTCCGGAGGGCGAGCGGCCGGGACCGGCCCTCGTGGGGCCGGCATGGCTCGCGTGGCGTTGGTCTCCACGCGGGCGCCGGCAAGGCGAGGTTGTGGCCGAATCGGTTCCAACCGCCTGTTCCGGCGATTTTCCCGGCAAAGCAGGCCCGGAATGCTTCCGACAGCCATCACGAAACCGCGAAGAACGTGTCATTTATGAGATTACGTCATGGAAAAGTTGTTGAAGCGCAAATCAGGCTAGAATTTTGGCTCGCCTCTCGGTATCGTCTCTTTAAATCGCTTGTCCAACGAAGCTGGAACGCGCCGGTGGGGCGCTTCCACCGGGCACCGTCGCGAATTCCGAGAGAGGTTCGGTTCATGGTCAGAAAAGCGGTCATCCTGTCAGGCGGCTACGGCACGCGCCTGATGGAAGAAACCGACACCCGTCCCAAGCCGATGGTGGAGGTAGGGGGCCGCCCGATCCTCTGGCACATCATGAAGATCTATGCCGCGGCGGGGATCACCGAATTCGTGATCCCGCTCGGCTACAAGGGTCACATGATCAAGCAGTACTTCGCCGACTACTACCTGCATGCCTCGGACCTGACGGTGGACCTGACCTCGGGCACGACCACCATGCTGCGGCACACGGCGGAGCCCTGGAAGATCACCCTGGTCGATACCGGCATCGAGACCATGACAGGCGGCCGCCTCCGCCGGGTGCGCGAGCATCTGGAGGGCGAAAGCTTCTGCATGACCTATGGCGACGGCGTCACCGACCTCGACGTCCGGCAGGCCGTCGCCTTCCACGAGGCCCATGGCCGCCATGCCACCGTCACCGCCGTGCCGCCGCCCGCCCGCTTCGGCTCGCTGGAGCTCGACGGTGACCGCGTGACCCAGTTCCGCGAGAAGCCGCTGGGCGACAACAACCTGATCAATGGCGGCTTCTTCGTGCTCGGGCCGGATGTGTTCCGCTACCTGGACGGCGACAGCACGATCTTCGAACGCACCCCCATGGAGGGCCTGGCCCGCGATGGCGAGCTCATGGCCTACAAGCACATGGGCTTCTGGTACTCGATGGACACGCTGAAGGACAAGAAGCACCTGGAGGAGCTCTGGGCCACCGGCCGGGCACCCTGGAAGGTCTGGTGAGAAGCGCAACGATGGACAACGTGATGACCGAACAGCTTATCGCGGGTGCGGCCAAGGCCGGCTGCTGCCGCCTCTGCAACGCGCCGCTGCGCACCACCTTCTCCGACCTCAACATGTCGCCGCTGGCGAACTCCTTCGTGCCGGCGGACCGTGCCTATGCGATGGAGCCCTTCTACCCGCTGCACGCCTTTGTCTGCGACGAGTGCAAGCTGGTGCAGCTTTCCGAGTTCGAGACGCCGCAGGCCATCTTCGGCGACTACCTCTACTTCTCCTCCTTCTCCGACGCCTGGCTGCGCCACGCGGAGACCTATGCGAAGCGCATGACCGAGCGCTTCGGCCTGACGCCGGATTCGCTGGTGGTCGAGATCGCCAGCAACGACGGCTACCTGCTGCAGTACTTCAAGGCGATGGGCATCAAGGTGCTCGGCGTCGATCCGGCCGCCAACGTGGCGCAGGAGGCGATCGCCAAGGGCATCCCGACCGAGGTCGCCTTCTTCGGCGCCGAGACGGCCAGTCGCCTGCGCGCCGCCGGCCACGCGCCGAAGCAGATGGCCGCCAACAACGTGCTGGCGCATGTCCCCGACATGCACGACTTCCTGGAGGGCTTCCGCATCCTCCTGGCGCCGGACGGCGTGGTGACCTTCGAGTTCCCGCATCTGCTGAAGCTGATGCAGGAGAACCAGTTCGACACGATCTACCACGAGCACTTCTCCTACCTCTCGCTGCTGGCGGTGGAGCGGGCGCTGGCGGATCACGGGCTGGCCGTCTTCGACATCGAGGAAGTGCCGACGCATGGCGGCTCGCTGCGCGTCTTCGCGCGCCATGCCGGGAACACGGCGCTTCCTGAGCTGCCCTCGGTACAGAAGATCCGCGATGCCGAGAAGGATTACGGGCTCTACGGCCTCGACGCCTATCGCGCCTTCGCGGCCAGCACGGTCAAGATCAAGTGCGATCTGCTGCGCTTCCTGATCCAGGCCAAGGCCGAGGGCAAGGTCGTCGCCGGCTACGGCGCCCCGGCCAAGGGCAACACGCTGCTGAACTACTGCGGCGTGGGTCCGGAGCTGGTCCCCTTCACCGTGGACCGCAGCCACCACAAGCAGGGCCATCTCCTGCCGGGCGTGCGGATCCCCATCAAGGCGCCACAGGTGATCCTCGACGCCAAGCCCGACTACGTCCTGATCCTGCCCTGGAACTTCAAGGACGAGATCGTCGAGCAGATGGCGGCGATCCGCGAATGGGGCGGGAAGTTCGTGGTGCCGATCCCGGAGCTGAAGATCCTCTGAGGCCCGAAGCCATGGGCAGGCGGCGAGCCCGCCCATGGCATGTCCGGAAACAGGCAGGGATCGCGTGCGGGACGGAGCGGAGGGACGGGAGGTGCAGGTGCAGGTGCAGGACATGAGCGGTCTCATCACCATCGGCATCCCGGCCCGCGGCCGGCCCTCGCTGCTCCAGGCGATGCGCTCCTGCCTGGAACAGGATTACCGCCCCCTGGAGATCGATGTCTGCGACGCTTCGCCGGGCGACGAGGTGGGCAGGCTGCTGCGCGCCCTGCCCCTGCCGGACGGCATCACCCTCCGCCACTGCCGCAGCCGGCTGGCGACCGACCTCAACGGCTGCCTGAACCGGCTGATCGACCACGCGCGGGGCGAAAGGCTGGTCATCCTGCAGGACGACGACGCGCTGCTGCCCGGCGCCGTCACGGCGCTGGACGCCGCCTACCGCGCCAATCCGGACGTGGTCGCCGCCTATGGCCTCCAGCACTGCATCCTGGCCTCCGGCGAGTTCTCTGCCGAGGACACGGCGCGCCACAACGGGCGCCACCGGCGGATCGCCGCCGAGGCCGGGACCCGCTATGACCTGCTGGTCTGTGCCCTGTGGCGGCAGATCCCCCGCGACGGCGTCCTGATCCGCAGCGATGTCGCGAGGCAGATCGGCTACCGCGACGTGTCCGAGGTCGGGCTGGCGGGCGACACGGATTTCGGCATCCGGCTGGCCATGGCGTATCGCGGCCACGCCTTCTCCTTCATCGACCGGCCGACCAGCCTCCACCGCCTCCCGGCGCGGCAGGAGACCGGGATGAGCGGCGATGTCGTGGCGCGCCTCTATGACCATCTCGCCAGCCTCCGCGACCTGTCGCCCGCCGAGGCCCAGGCCCGGGATCGGCTCTGGCGGGATCTCGCGCCGCAGGCGGTGCTGGAGCATGCCCTGGGCCGTCGGCGGCGCGAGGCGGTGCGCGTGCTCCTGTCCGGGCACTACGCCTGGCGGCAGGACCTGCCGAAGACCCTCTATCACCTCGTGCTGACCGCCCTGCCGGGCGTGCGGCACTTGCGCCGTTTCGGCACCGCGCGACGGGCCTGAAGCGGATGCGGCTTTCAACGGAGGAGACCCGGCCCGTGCTGCCCGGCCCGGTTTCCATGGCGCCCCTCCTCACGGGGCATGGCAGCTTCCATCAGGGGCAAGGACCAGGATGCGTATTCTGATCACCGGCAACATGGGCTATGTCGGCCCTGTCTTGGTTCGGCACTTGCGGCAGCGTTTCCCGCAGGCCGAACTCATCGGCTTCGACAGCGGGCTGTTCGCCCATTGCCTGACCACCCCCGACGCCGTGCCGGAGGTGCTGCTGGACGCGCAGCATTTCGGCGACGTGCGGGCCTTTCCCGCCATCCTGCTGAAGGGTGTGGATGCGGTGGTGCACCTTTCCGCCCTGTCCAACGACCCGATGGGCAAGAATTTCGAGGCGCCCACCGAGGCCATCAACTACCGCGCCAGCCTGAAGATGGCGGAGCTCGCCCGTGATGCCGGGGTGAAGCACTTCGTCTTCGCCTCCTCCTGCAGCGTCTATGGCGCGGCCTCGGAAGGCGCGAAGCGTGAGGGCGACAGCACCGACCCGCTGACCGCCTATGCCCGTTCCAAGGTCGGCACCGAGGACGGGCTGCGCCAGTTCGACGCGGGCGACATGACCGTCACCTGCCTGCGCTTCGCCACCGCCTGCGGCATGTCGGACCGGCTGCGCCTCGACCTCGTGCTGAACGACTTCGTGGCCTGCGCCCTGACCTCCGGCCGGATCACGGTGCTGAGCGACGGCTCGCCCTGGCGTCCGCTGATCCATGTGAAGGACATGGCGCGCGCCATCGAATGGGCAGCCACCCGCAAGCCGGAGAATGGCGGCCCGTTCCTGGTGGTGAATGCCGGCAGCGAGCCGTGGAACTATCAGGTTCGCGACCTGGCGCAGGAAGTCGCGGCGCAGCTTCCCGGCACGCAGGTGAGCATCAACACCGACGCCCCGCCCGACCGTCGCTCCTACCGCGTGGATTTCGGCCTGTTCCGTGAGCTGGCGCCGCAGCACCAGCCGCAGGTGACGCTGGACGAGGCGATCGCCGGGCTGATTGAGGGCCTGCGCCGGATCGGGTTCAACGATCCGGAATTCCGCAGCTCGTCCTATATCCGGCTGCACACCCTTTCCCGCCACATCGACGGCGGGCGCCTTTCACCGGATATCCGCTGGGTCCGCCAGTAGCCGCAAAGCCGGGCCGCGGCGTCGCACCCGTGGCTGGCCCCCGGGTGAGAGGCGCCGCCTCTCACCCCGGCCCCCCTCTCCGCCGGGGACCGGAGCCGGTCCCCGGACCCCAAGCTTTCGTGGGTTCCCGTGGCGGCAGTCAGCCTGCGGCCTGATCCCTGGGAGCAGGTGGAAAGGCGGGGCTCCCGGAAAGAAGACTGGACACCTTGTCAGCGTTGGCGGTGCCGGCAGTCCGCCGGAGAGCCATGCCCTCCGGCGCGATCCGGTGTCAGCAGGCGCCAACGAACCGGAACCAGGGCACGCCGTGTCCTGGCGAAGTAGGGACCGAGGAGGGAGTGCCGGGGCGAGGCAGCGACTTGCCCCCAACACACCGCCGCACCGGCGAGCCATCCTTCGCGCTCACGGCATCCGCGCGCTCATGGTCAGGAGTTCGTAGCGCGCCACCGTCTCGTCCTCCTGGTTGAAGACCTCCACATCCCAGCGCACCTCGCCGTATTCCGGCTTCCGCGCGGGGTTCTTCCGCTGCACGGTCAGCCGCACGCGGATCGAATCCCCGGGCGAGACGGGCTTGAGGAAGCGCAGCCGGTCCAGCCCGTAATTGGCGAGGAGCGGCCCGGGGGCAGGATCGACGAAGAGCCCGGCGGCGAAGCTCAGGATCAGGTAGCCATGCGCGACGCGGCCGGGGAAGAAGGGGTTCGCCTTCGCCGCCGCCTCGTCCATATGGGCGTAGAAGTTGTCGCCGGTGAATGCGGCGAAGTGCTCGATATCCGCCAGCGTGATGGTGCGCGGCCCGGTTTCCACCGTGTCGCCGACGGAAAGCGCGTCGTAGTCCAGGCGGAAGGGATGGGATTCCGGGATGCGCGTGGGCGCGCCCTTGATCCATCCCTCGCCCAGCGCGGCGAGCTTGGCGGGCGAGGCCTGGAGCGCCGTGCGCTGCATGTGGTGGAAGACGCCGCGCAGGCCGCCCATCTCCTCGCCGCCGCCCGCACGGCCAGGGCCGCCATGCACCAGCGCCGGCAAGGGCGAGCCATGGCCGGTGGATTCCGCCGCGCTGTCGCGGTCGAGCAGGAAGAGGCGGCCGTGATAGGGCGCCAGCCCCGCCACCAGCTCCGCCGTCACCGTGGGGTCGTAGGAGAAGGCGGAGGCCACCAGGCTGCCCTCGCCGCGCCTTGCCAGGGCGACGGCTTCCTCCACCCCGTCATAGGGCATCAGCGTCGCCACGGGGCCGAAGGCTTCCAGCTCATGAACCAGGCTGGCCTGCAACGGGTGCTCGCAATGGAGCAGCACCGGGGCCATGAAGGCGCCCTTCTCCGCATCGCCGCCCAGCACCTCGCAATGGTCCGGATCGCCGCAAAGGATCGTCGCCTCGGCCCGGAGGCGCGCCACCGCCGCGCGCACGTCGCGGCGCTGGTCCAGGCTGGCGAGCGGCCCCATGCGCACGTCGTCGCGCCGCGGATCGCCGACGGCGACCTTGCCCAGCCGGGCGGCGAGCGCCTCCGCCACCGCCCCGATCCTTTCGCGCGGCACCAGGATACGGCGGATGGCGGTGCATTTCTGCCCGGCCTTGGCCGTCATCTCGCGCACCACCTCCTTCACGAAGAGGTCGAATTCCGGTGCTTCCGGCGTCGCATCGGGGCCGAGGATGGCGGCGTTCAGCGAGTCCCGCTCCGCCACGAAGCGCACCGCGTTGCGCGACACCGCCGGGTTGTCGCGCAGCTTCACCGAGGTGGCGGCGGAGCCGGTGAAGGAGAGCAGGTCCTGCCCCGTCAGATGGTCCAGCAGGTCGCCCGTGCCGCCGGCCACGAACTGGAAGGCGCCCGGCGGCAGGAGGCCGGATGCCACGATCGCCTCCGCCACCGCATGGGCGACATAGGCGGTGGCGGTGGCCGGCTTGGCGATCACCGGCATGCCGGCCAGGATCGCGGGCGCCAGCTTCTCCAGCATGCCCCAACAGGGGAAGTTGAAGGCGTTCACATGCACCGCCACGCCCTGCAGCGGCGACAGGATGTGCAGCCCGGCGAAGCTGCCGTTGCGCGAAAGCCTCTCGACCTCGCCCTCCACCACGAAGCGTCCGGCGGGAAGCTCGCGGCGGCCGCGCGAGGCATAGGCGAAGAGCGTGCCGATGCCGCCGTCGATGTCGATCAGGCTGTCGCGCCGTGTCGCGCCCGTGTCGAAGGAGAGCTCGTAGAACGCCTCCTTGCGGTCGCCGAGGAAGGTGGCGAGGCGCTTCAGCATCTCCGCCCGCGCATGGAAGCCCAGGCGGCGCAGGGCGGGGCCGCCCGCCTCCCGCGCATGGCGGGCCATGGCGGCGAAATCCAGGCCCTCGCTGGAGGCCGTGGCCACCACCCGGCCATCGACGGCGCCGCGGATCTCGGCACCCGGGCCAGAGGGGGCGATCCAGCGGTCCTGGGCATAGCTGCGGAGGGTGAGCGGCATCGGCATGGTTTCCTTCCCCTGGGTACATCCCGTCGTTCCGGGCTCTGCGGGCCCTTTCCCCCTGGCCTGGCGGTTCCGGCAGTGCGATGGGGATAGCAAAATTATTTGACCGTCCGGACAGTCAATACAAGCTTTTCCTCGGGAGTTCCTCTGCTGCACCGCACAGCGCGAGGTCGGCCAGCACGCGATCCGTCATTGACAGGAGACAGGCGCCGGGGGGTTAATCGACCGTCCAGACGGTCAATAAAACAGGAAAATGGTCACGGGCGGCGTAAGCCCGCGCCATCATAGGGGGGAGACGCGTCGATGAGCGACACGGTGCTGGTCGAGAACCGGGGAGGCTGGCGGAAGATCACGCTCCACCGCCCGGACAAGCTCAACGCCTTCAACGAGGAACTGCACGCCGCCCTGGCCGCGGCGCTGGACGGGGCCGCCGCCGATGCCGATTGCCGCGCCGTGCTGCTGACCGGCGCCGGTCGCGGCTTCTGCGCCGGGCAGGATCTCGGCGACCGGCGGGGCGAGGACGGACCGCCCGATCTCGGCAAGACGCTGGAGTGCCTCTACAACCCCCTGGTGCGCCGGCTGCGCGGCCTGCCCAAGCCGGTGGTCTGCGCCGTCAACGGCGTGGCGGCGGGGGCCGGGGCCAATATCGCCCTGGCCTGCGACATCGTGCTGGCGGCGCATTCGGCGAAGTTCATCCAGGCCTTCGCCCGCATCGGCCTGGTCCCGGATTCCGGCGGCACCCATACCCTGCCGCGCCTGGTGGGCGAGGCACGGGCCCGCGCGCTAATGCTGCTGGGCGAACCCGTCGAGGCACGACAGGCCGAGGCCTGGGGCATGATCTGGCGCGCGCTGCCGGACGAGGCGCTGATGCCGGAGGCCGAGGCCCTGGCGGCGCGTCTGGCCACCCAGCCGACCCAGGGCCTGGTCCTGACCAAGCAGGCGCTGGAGTCCTCCGCCACCAACACGCTCGCCGCGCAGCTCGACCTGGAGCGCGACCTGCAGCGCCGGGCCGGGCGAACGCCGGATTACGCCGAGGGCGTGCGCGCCTTCCTGGAGAAGCGGCCGCCGCGCTTCACCGGCCGCGCCGGATAGGCTTTCGCGACAATGGCCCTCGCCAAGAGGCCCCTGGAGGAACGGAAACCATGAGCGCCCCAAGCCTGAGCGCCCCTTTGGCCACGGAACCGTCCGGCAGCGCTGCCCCCGTCCCGTTCCTGCACGCGGTGGAAGGCGCCAGCCGTGCCGAGATCCAGGCGCTGCAACGCGAGCGCCTCGCGCGGACGCTGCACCACGTTTATGAGAACGTCCCTTTCTACCGCGCGAAGTTCGACGCCGCGGGCGTGCATCCGCGCGACTTCCGGGACCTGCCGGACCTCGCGAAATTCCCCTTCACGGTGAAGACCGACCTGCGCGACACCTATCCCTTCGGCATGCTGGCCGTGCCGCGGGACCGGATCGCACGGTTGCACGGCTCCTCCGGCACCACGGGCAAGCCGATCGTGGTCGGCTATACCCAGGGGGACCTGGACCGCTGGGCCGACCTGATGGCGCGCTCCATCCATGCCGCCGGCGGGCGGCCGGGGATGATGCTGCACAACGCCTATGGCTACGGGCTCTTCACCGGCGGGCTCGGCGCCCATGCCGGCGGCGAGCGGCTCGGCTGTACCGTGGTGCCGGTCTCCGGCGGCATGACCGAGCGGCAGGTGCAGCTCATCAACGACTTCCGGCCCGGGATCATCATGGTCACGCCCAGCTACATGCTGGCGCTGCTGGACGAGTTCCACCGCCAGGGCCTCGACCCACGGCAGAGCTCGCTGCGGATCGGCATCTTCGGCGCCGAGCCCTGGACCAACGCGATGCGCCAGCAGATCGAGCAGGCCTTCGACATGCAGGCGGTGGACATCTACGGCCTGTCCGAGGTCATGGGACCCGGCGTGGCGCAGGAATGCGTGGAAACCAAGGACGGGCTGCATGTCTGGGAGGACCATTTCCTGCCCGAGGTGATCGACCCCCGCACCGGCGCGGTGCTGCCCGATGGCGAGAAGGGCGAGCTGGTCTTCACCACCCTGACCAAGGAGGGGATGCCCGTCATCCGCTACCGCACCCGGGACCTCACGCGCCTCCTCCCCGGCACGGCGCGGCCCGGCATGCGGCGGATGGAGAAGATCACCGGCCGCAGCGACGACATGATCATCCTGCGCGGCGTGAACGTCTTCCCGTCCCAGATCGAGGAGATCCTGCTCGGCCAGAACTGGTGCAGCGGGCATTTCCAGATCCACCTGACGCGCGAGGGGCGGCTCGACCAGATGGCGGTGCATGTGGAATGCCAGGGCGGCTACTGGGACGGCGAGGGCATGTTGCACGAGGCCGGGGAGATCGTCCGCCTGATCAAGAACATGGTCGGCATCACCACCCGCGTCGTGGTGGAACAGCCCGGCACGCTGGAACGTTCCATCGGCAAGATCCGCCGCGTGATCGACCGGCGGGGATAGGGGTGCGTTTTCGCGACAGCCCCGCGGGAGAGGCCTTGCCTCCCCCCGCCACCGGGGAGGCGTTGCCCTCTCCCGGCCATGGCGGCGCGGCCGGAAGCTTGACACGACAGGACCCAGGCCGGATTCCGGCCGGTGTCCCGATCCGCAGCAGGAATTGCCGATGAGCCGCCCGCGCGCATCCGACCATGACGACAAGCGCCGTGCGATCCTGGACCGCTCCGCGCGGCTTTTCGCCGAGCACGGCTATGACCGCGCCTCGACCAGCATGATCGCCCAGGCCTGCGGCGTGTCGAAGGCGCTGCTCTACCACTACTACCGCGACAAGCTGGAACTGCTGCACGACATCATCCGCTTCCACCTGGAGGAGCTGGTGGAGGTGGTGGAGGCCGTCTCGCCGCAGCCCGGGGCGCCGCCGCGCCGCTATCTGGAGGACCTCGCCGTGGCGCTGCTCGGCGCCTATGCCGGCGCGGATGCGGCGCATCAGGTGCAGATCGGGCAGTTGCGCCTGCTGCCGGAGGAGAAGAAGCGCGAGCTGGTGGCGCTGGAACGCCGCCTCGTCGCGGTCTTCGCCGAGGCGCTGCTGGCGGCGAGGCCGGACCTCGCCGGCAACCGGCTGCTGCTGAAGCCGCTCACGATGTCGCTCTTCGGCATGCTGAACTGGAACTACATGTGGTTCCGCCCCGGCGGCCCGCTCGGGCGGGAGGACTATGCCCGCCTCGCGGTCGGCCTCGTGCTGGATGGCGCTCCCAGCAAGATGGCCTTGCCGGAACTCGTCACATCTGATCGTAGTCGATGACCACGCGCGCGCTGGTGGGGCGCGCCTGGCAGGTCAGGGCATAGCCGGCCTCGATCTCCCAGGGCTCCAGCGAGTAGTTGACCTCCATCTCCACCGTGCCCTCCACCACCCGGGCGCGGCAGGTGCTGCACATGCCGCCCTTGCAGGCATAGGGCAGGTCCATCCCCGCCCGCAGCGCGGCGTCGAGCACGGCCTCGCCCTCGGCCACGGGCACCTCGCGCCGCTTGCCATCGACGATCAGCGCGGCGGTGTGCGCGGGCGGTGCGTCCTGGGCGGGCTTCGGCACCACCGCGCGGCGCGGGCGGCCGTCGAAGGCGGAGACGAAGCGCTCCACATGCACGCGCTCCTCCGGGATGCCGAGTTCGCGCAGCGTGGCGGCGACATCCTCGCTCATCCCGGCGGGGCCGCACAGGAAGGCATGGTCCACGCCCGCGGCTGGCACGAGGTGGCGCAGCAGCAGGCGCACCTTCTCCCCATCCAGCCGTCCGTTCAGGATCGGCAGGTCCTGCTCCTCCTGCGACAGGACATGGAAGACGGAGAAGCGTTCGAGGAAACGGTCCTTCAGCTCCTCCAGCGCCTCGCGGAACAGCATGTCGCCAGCGGTGCGGTTGCCGTAGAAAAGGAAGAAGCGGCTGCGTGGCTCCCGTGCCAGCAGGAAGCGGATGATCGAAAGGATCGGCGTGATGCCCGACCCTGCCGCGAAGCCGAGATGCAGACGCGCCTCCCCCGGCTCCGGCGCGATGCCGAAGCGGCCGGTCGGTACCATCACCTCCAGCGCATCGCCCGCCCGCAGCGCCGTGTTGCACCAGCCGGAGAAGCTGCCACCCTCCACGCGCTTCACGGCGATGCGCAGTTCCCCGTCATCGGGGCCGGAGCAGATGGAATAGGAGCGGCGGACCTCCTCGCCCTCGAAGTCCCGCCGGAGCGTCAGGTACTGGCCCGGCCTGAAGCCGTAGAGCGGCTTCAGCGCCTCGGGCACCTCGAAGGCGATGGAGACGGCATCCGGCGTCTCGCGCCGCAGGTCCGCGACGCGGAGGCTGTGGAAGCGCGGCAGGCTGCTCGACATGAAAGCGTCCTCAGTGGCAGCGGAAATGGTCGAAGGGCTCGCGGCAGGCGAGGCAGCGCCACAGCGCCTTGCAGGAGGTGGAGCCGAATTCCGCGATCCGCTCCGTGCGCGCGGAGCCGCATCGCGGGCAGGCCACCTCATCCTCCTCCCCGAACAGGGCACGCCGCCCGCCTGTCCGGCCGGGCGGGGCGATGCCGTAGTCGTGCAGCTTCTGCCGCCCTTCCTCGGTCATCCAGTCCGTGGTCCAGGCGGGGGACAGCACCGTGCGCACGCGCGCCCGCGGAATGCCCGCGCGCTCCAGCGCCATCTCCACCTCCACCGCGATCATGTTCATCGCCGGGCAGCCGGAATAGGTCGGGGTGATCAGCACCTCCACCGCGCCATCCACCTCCCGCACGTCGCGCAGCACGCCCAGGTCGGCGATGGTGAGGACGGGGATCTCCGGGTCCACCACCTCCGCCGCGGCGCGCAGGGCACGGTCGCGCAGGGTTTCCGCGGCACTCACCACACGGCGCCCGGATAGGTGCGCTGGAGATGCTGCATCTCCGCCAGCAGGTGCCCCAGATGCTCGCTGTGCCGGCCGCTGCGGCCGCCGCTCTGCATCCAGGCCTCCGGCGCGGGCATGGACAGCGTCGCCTGTTCCAGCACCTCCCGCACCGTCGCCAGCCAGGTCCCGCGCAGCGTGGCCGGGTCCACCGCCACACCCGCCTCGATCAGCGCGCGCTCGGCCGCATCGGCCTCGAACATCTCGCCGGTATAGGGCCAGAGCAGCGCCAGCGCCTCGGCGGCGCGGGCATGGCTCTCGGCGGTGCCGTCACCCAGGCGGATCACCCATTCCGCGCTGTGGCGCAGGTGATAGGCGCTCTCCTTCTCCGACTTCGCGGCGATGGCGGCGAGCGTGGGGTCGGCGGAGCGCATCATTGCCCGCCAATAGGGATCGGCGAAGGCGGAATAGAGGAACTGCCGCAGGATGGTCCGCGCGAAATCGCCGTTCGGCTGCTCCACCAGCAACAGGTTCCGGTACTGGCCGGACTCCCGCAGATAGGCGAAGCCGTCCTCGTCATGCCCCTCGTCGCCCAGCACCGCCGCATGGGCGTAGAGCGAGCGCGCCTGGCCGATCAGGTCGAGGGCGATGTTGGCCAGCGCCATGTCCTCTTCCGGCATCGGCGCGTGGCCGCACCATTCCGACAGGCGATGGCCCAGGACCAGCGCGTCATCCGCCCGGCGCAGGGCATGGAGCACCGGCGGCGTCTCGCGGACACGGATCGAACTCGTGGCCATGTGTGCTTCCTTCCCCCCGCCGCGTCACATATGCCCGACCTCGTCCGGCACCTCGTAGAAGGTCGGGTGCCGGTAGATCTTGGAGGCGGTGGGCTCGAACATCATGCCCTTCTCCGAGGGGTCGGAGGCGGTGATGGCGCTGGAAGGCACGACCCAGACCGAGAGCCCTTCCCCCCGCCGCGTATAGACGTCCCGCGCCGCCTGCAGCGCCAGCGTGGCATCCGCCGCGTGCAGCGAGCCGACATGCTTGTGCGACAGGCCGTTGCGGCTGCGGATGAAGACCTCCCAAAGAGGCGTGGCCTGTTCCTTCATGGCTTCCTCCCTCCGCTCAGGCCGCGGCGCGGCGGCGTGCGCTGCGCTTGGCCGCATGGGCCAGCGCGGCCTCCCGCACCCAGGCGCCCTCGCGATGCGCCTTGTTGCGCGCGGCCAGGCGCTCGCGGTTGCAGGGGCCGTTGCCGGCCAGGACCTGCTTGAACTCCGCCCAGTCGATCGCGCCATACTGCCAGTGGCCCTGCGCGCCTTCCGGGGCATCGGCCGGGGGCGGCACGAAGCGCAGCTCCGGATCGGGGATGACCAGGCCGAGATACCGCGCCTGCGGCACGGTGGCATCGACGAAGCGCTGTCGCAGTTCGTCATTGGAGAAGCGCTTGATCTTCCAGCGCGTGGACTGGTCGGAATGCTGGCTGGCCGCATCCGGCGGGCCGAACATCATCAGGCAGGGCCACCACCAGCGGTCCAGCGCGTCCTGCGCCATGGCCTTCTGCTCCCCGGAGCCGCGGCACAGCGTCAGCATGATCTCGTAGCCCTGGCGCTGGTGGAAGCTTTCCTCCTTGCAGACGCGGATCATGGCGCGGGCATAGGGGCCGTAGGAGCAGCGGCAGAGCGGGATCTGGTTCATGATCGCCGCGCCGTCCACCAGCCAGCCGATCGCGCCGATATCCGCCCAGGTGAGGGTCGGATAGTTGAAGATCGAGGAATACTTGGCCTTGCCGGCGAGAAGCTGCTCCGTCAGCTCCTCCCGCGTCACGCCCAGCGTCTCGGCGGCGGCGTAGAGGTAGAGGCCGTGGCCGCATTCGTCCTGGACCTTGGCCAGCAGCGCGGCCTTGCGGCGCAGGGAGGGGGCGCGGGTGATCCAGTTGCCTTCCGGCAGCATGCCGACGATCTCGGAATGCGCGTGCTGGGAGATCTGCCGGACCAGCGTCCGGCGATAGGCCTCGGGCATCCAGTCGTTCGGCTCGATGCGCTCCTCCGCATCGACACGCGCCTGGAAGCGCGCAGCCGCCCCGGCATCCTCCAGCAGGGGGATGTCGCGCGGCTCGTCCTTCTGGTTGAGCGCCTGCGTGTACATGGCCGGCCTCCCTGACGTCCTTGGTTGGGAGGATCATATGTGACGGAATTTATGTCTTCAAGGATTATTCGTCACATGTCATCGCGGAAGCGCCGCCAGAGTTCCGCTCCCGGCGCGGGCAGCGGCCCGTCCTCGTCCGCCGCATGGGCATCGAGCCAGGCCTCGGAGGCAGGCAGGAGCCGGGCGTAAAGATCGGCGCAGGCCCGCCGCGCCTCCCCGCCTGGCCAGTCCGCCGGCAACATGCCGTGCGGCAGGAACGGATCGCGCAGCACCACGCGGCGGTATTCATGGATCAGCAGCAGCCGCGCCACCAGCGACTCCAGCCCCGGGAGCCCGGCCTCCGGCATGCGCCCCGACACCTCTCCGAAGGGTTCCAGGAAGCGCCGGTAGCTGGCGGCGATACCCTCCAGGTCCCAGGCCAGGGCAGCCAGCCGCCTCGCCTCCGCCGTTCCCGCCCGCGCCTCCAGCGCGATCGCGGTCCGGGCCTCGGCGGGAACCGTCCGGTCCCAGGGCGCCAGCCAGAGATCCGGCAGCGCGGCGCCATAGCCTGCCGCCCGCAGCGCCTCGCGCGCCGGCTCCCGCGCCATCTCCGGCGGCAGGAGGAGCAGGCGCAAGCGGTCATCCTCCACCCCGGCCGCATGCGGGCCGTAGATGCGCCGCGCCGCCTCGGCAAAGGTTCCCGCGCCCTTTTCCGCGAGGCGGTAGAAGCTGTTCCGTCCCAGCCGCCGCCGCTCCAGCCAGCCATCCGCCGCGAGGCGCGACACGGCGGCCCGCACGGCGGCATCGTTGACCCCCATCCCACCAAGGACTTCGGCCAGGGTCTGCAGCCCCACGGAGCCGCCGCGCGGCAGGATGGCGTCGCCGTAGAAGGTGATGACCAACGACCAGGTGCGCGACGGCTCGCTGTTCAGGTGGCGCAGGATCGGTTCGAGGAACGGGGAGGACATCTCCCCCTGCATAGCCAGCGCGGGGCCGGCACGGAACCGGCCGGATCGCGGCCGTCTTGTCCCGCCCTGGCCGGACGCGCAGAGTATCCCTGACCGGGCGACCGGTGAAAACGACGCCAGGAGGAACCGGAATGGAGATGGAAGCGCAGGACCCGGCGCAGCGCCTGGCGGAACGGTGCGTCGCCGCCATGCTGGAGCGCGATCCGGCCAGCAGCGGCCTCGGCATGCGGCTGCTGCGCGTGGCGCCCGGCGAGGCGGAACTGTCGATGCGGATCGTGCCGCACATGCTGAACGGCCACCAGAACTGCCACGGCGGCTTCATCTTCACCCTGGCGGATTCGGCCTTCGCCTGTGCCTGCAACAGCTTCGACCGCCTCACGGTCGGCCAGTCCTGCACCATCCACTACATCCGCCCCGTCACGGCCGGCACGGTGCTGACCGCCCGCGCCCGGCGCCTCGCCGAGGCCGGGCGCAGCGGGATCTACGATGTCCTGGTGCTGGACGAGCAGGAGCAGGTCGTCGCCACCTTCCGGGGCCAGTCCCGCACCGTCGGCGGCAGCATGCTGGGCGGGGAATAGGACGCCTCCCGGGAAGGTTTCCCCGCCGGCGCCGCGTCTCCGGGGGCAAAGGCAAAAACGCGCCCCCGAACCGGTCATCCGTGCGCCGCCAGGCGCCGGAAGCGTTCAGGAGCCCGGCGGAACGGTGAAGCAGGGCATGCCGCTGCCCTGGAGGCGCTGGCAGGCACTTCCGGCGCCATCGGCGGAAAGGCCGGTCAGGCGAGCGCGGTAGAGCGTGCCGTTATGGCTGACCGGGGTAATGCTGTCCCGGGCGCTGGCCAGCAGGCCGCCGGTGCGCGACCGGGCGACGGAAAGCGCGGCACGGGAGATGGCGGGGTCGGGGAAGGCGCCGACCTGGATGCCCCAGCCGCCCCCTCCCCCCATGCCACCACCATAGCGGGCCGGCAGGGCCAGGGTGCCCGGAGGCGCGGCGGCCGGGCGCTGCACCGGCGGTGCCTCGGCGGCCTGGGCGGTGCCGGTCCAGGACGGAAGGGAACCGCGGGACTCCGTGGGGACGTTCGGATACAGGGCTGGAGGAGGAGAGGCGTAGGCGGATTCCCGGACCGCGTAGGCGGCCGGGATCACCGGGCTGCTCCCCTCCTCCCCGGTCCGGTTGCCGGTCGGGGTGGAGGCGGTGACGAGGCCGCCGCCGTCGAAGGCGCGGTTGGCCGGGTCGTTATAGGCATAGGCCGTGCCCGAGCCGGTGGCGAAGCCGGCGAGCGGGCCGGTCATGGCGACCTCCGTGCCCAGGCGCGGGGCGATGCGGGCGAGGTAGTTGATCGTCTCGCCCGGCAGTTCGGAGTTGCCGGCAAGGTAGTCGGAAAGGCGCTGCGGCCCGGCATTGTAGGCGGCGAGGAAGGCCGGGGCACCGAACTGGTCCGACATCTCGCGGATATAGGCGGCGCCGGCCATGATGTTGCTGCGCGGCTCGTAGGGGTCGGAGCCCAGGCCGTAGCGGGATCGCAGGATGTCGTAGGTGGCGGGCATCACCTGCATCAGCCCCATGGCGCCGACCCGGCTGGTGGCGGTGGGATTGCCGGCGGATTCCTGGCGCATGACCTCGCGGATCCAGCGTTCCGGGATCGCGAAGCGGCTGGCGGCCTCGCGGACATGCGGGCCCCAGGGATCGCCCTCGGGCCCGGGCGCGCGGTAGGAACGCGCGGCGTGGGAGAGGTAGCTGCTGGCCTCGGCGCGGGAGGCCCCGGCCGCGGCGGTGTCGTAGCCGTAGTCGCCGTTGCCGTCATAGCCGCGCCGGCCGTCCCAGACGAAGCGGCTGGTATAGGCGGGCGGGCCGCAGGCCGAGAGCAGCAGCAGGAGCGGCAACAGGGAGAGCGCGCGTCTCGCCATGGTCCTCCGATGACCTCCCCCAATGGTCAAACCCGACGATCCCCCGGATCGTCGGGGGAACGGACGCCGGGAAGGACCACGGGCCATGGGACGGCTCGTGGCGCGGTCCCGCTCCCGGGACAGGCTATAGCGGGGGAATGGCTTCGGAATGGTTGCGGCAAGGCCACAGCCCACAGGCGACGACTCGTTTCCCCTCGGCACCCATCCTCCTCCGCATGCACCGGGATCGCGGCATCAACAAGGCGTGGCGGACGGCACGGGGGCCGCCGCGGCGGAGGTGCGGAAGCGGAACGGTGGGGCGGCGTGGCCGGCGGGACACGGGAGCCGTGGGAGAGGCGATGCGAAAACCGGGTTTCGCCGGCGCGGCCTGCTGAAACCGGGGGGCGCCAGGGCCATTTGCATGCCGAGATGAACACATCCCCTTCCACCGCCCTCACCGCCGCGCCGCTCACCCCCGAGGCCCGCGCCGAACTGGCCGGAGCCGTGCGGATCCTGGAGAACCCATCCATCGCCGCCCGCATGGCGGCGATGGCGGGCACGCCCGTTTCTGCGCTGAAGCGCCGGTTGCCGGAATTCGTGCAGTCGGGCGTGGATGGCGCCGTGCGGCGGGCGATCGAGGCCGCCTGGAAGGCGGCGCTGCGCTCCAGGCCCGGGCGGGCGCCGCATGGGCTGGCGCCGGACTGGCTGCATCGCGGGCTGGCGGCGGCCTCCGGCGTCGCGGGCGGGGCCTTCGGCCTGGCGGGAACCCTGACGGAACTGCCGGTCACCACCACCATCCTGCTGCGCCAGATCGCCTCCGAGGCGGCGGAACAGGGCGAGGACCTCACCGACCCGATGGTGCAGGCGGAATGCCTGAAGGTCTTCGCCCTGGGCAGCGAGGACCTGGACGAGGACCCGGCCCAGAGTAGCTACTTCGCCGCCCGCATCGCCCTGGCGCAGGTGTTGCCGAATGCGGTGACCAACCTGGGCGCTGCGGTGATGCCGGGCTTCCTGGCGCGGATCGCCGGGCGCTTCGCCGCCGCGGTGGGACTGAAGCTCTCGGCCCAGGCGGTGCCGGTGCTGGGGGCCGCGGCCGGGGCGGCGATCAACATTTCCTTCCTGGAGCATTTCCGGAACGTGGCGCGGGCGCATTTCACCGTGCGGCGGCTGGAGCGGGCACATGGGCCCGCCACGGTGCGGGAGGCCTACGAGGCGCTGAGGGACGCGCGCATGGCGGCGTAAGAGGCCGCGTCCCGCAGGCGGTTCCGGCGGCCGGAACAGCCACATCCGCCCTGGTCCGGACAGCCGCGCGATGGATGGCGCGGCGTGGCGCTTCCAGCGGCGCGCGGGTTGGGGCAGGCTGGGGCGGTGAAGATCATCGACCGCCGCTTCCTTGTCATGCTGGCGCTCGGCTTTTCCGCCGGGCTTCCTTTTCCGCTGACCGCCTTCGTCCTTCGCCAATGGATGGCCGAGGCGCAGGTGGACCTGACCGCCATCGGACTGACGGCGCTGATCGGCCTGTCCTATTCGCTGAAGTTCCTGTGGTCGCCGCTTCTGGACCAGGCGCCGCCACCGCTGTTCCGGCGCTGGGGGCGGCGGCGCGGCTGGCTGGGAACGATCCAGCCGCTTCTGGCGCTGGCCATCCTGGGCGTGGGGCTGACCGATCCGGTGGAGCATCCGGGCTGGATGGCGGCACTCGCCGTGCTGGTGGCCTTCCTGTCCGCCTCGCAGGACATCGTCATCGACGCCTACCGCATCGAGGTGCTGGAGGAGACGCAGCAGGGCTACGGGCTGGCCTGCTATGTCTGGGGTTATCGCGGCGCGCTGCTGGTGGCGGGGGCCGGGGCGCTGGCCACGGTGGGCTTCGCCGGATGGGCCGGGGCCTATGCGATGTGCGCGGCGCTGATCCTGATGGTGGGCTTCGTCGCCACCGGCTTCGCGCCACGACCGGCGGAGGTGGCGCTGCGGGCGCTGCCCTGGGCCCGGCGGATGCGCTCGGGCATGGTGGACCCGTTCCTGGACTTCATGCGTCGCCCGGCCTGGCAGGCCATCCTGGGCTTTGTCGCGCTGTACAAGCTGGGGGAGGCGCTGGCGCATGTGATGACCACGCCCTTCTACCGCGAACTCGGCTTCTCGCGCCTCGACGTGGCGCAGGTCTCCTCGGTCTTCGGGCTCTTCGCCACGCTGCTGGGCGCGCTGGCGGGCGGCTGGCTGATCCGGCGCATCGGCGTGGCCAAGGCGCTGGTGGTCACCGGGCTGGGGCAGATGCTGTCCAACCTGATGTATGTGGCCCTGGCGCGGGCCGGGCACGACATGGGGATGCTGTGGCTGCAGGTGGGGGTGGAGAACGTGACCGGCGGCCTCGCCGATGCGGCCTTCCTCACCTATCTCGGCAGCCTGACCAGGCGGTCCTTCACGGCGACCCAGTATGCCCTGCTGTCCTCGCTGGCGGCCCTGCCGCTGCACACGATCGGCGGCTCCTCCGGCTGGCTCGCCGCCCGGCTGGGCTGGGAGAGTTTCTTCATCACGACCACCCTGGCCGCGCTGCCGGCCATGGTGCTGATGCTCTATTTGCTGCGCCGCCTGCCGCCACCGCCGAAGGCCGCGGTGGCGGCGGAAGCGGCGGAATAGCGAGGCGGCCCCCAGGGGCAGGCGCTGCCTTTCAACGGTCGGAGGCCATCAGCCCGCCAGCAGGAAGTCCAGCAGCACCTGGTTGAAGGGTTCCGGCTGCTCCACGGTGAAGGCATGGCCGCCGTGCTCCGTGAGCCAGAGCCTCGCATCGGGCAGGGCTTCGGCGAGGTGGCGGGAGGCGGTCCAGGGCACCAGCAGGTCGTCGCGGGAGGCCGCGACCAGGGTGGGCGCGGCGATGGCAGGCAGGTCGGCGCGGGCATCGAAGGCGCGGAGGGCGGCGATGCGGCGGCGGAGGTTGCGCTCGCCCTGGAAGCCGGCGATGCCCCGGGCGATCTCGGCGTCCATCCTGCCGGAATGCTCCGCCATGTAAGGGGCGGTATGCAGGAAGAGAGGCTGGGCCGCGACATAGGCAGCAGGGCCCTGCGCTTCCAGGATGCCGAGGCGGATGTCGAAGCAGCGCTCGGAATGCGGCTCCACCTTCGCCCAGGCATTGACCGCGACGAGGCGGGCGAGGCGTCCGGGATGGCGGCGGGCGAGTTCGAGGCCGACCAGGCCACCCAGGGCGTGGCCCAGGAAATGGGCACGGGCGATGCCGGCGGCGTCGAGAACCCGCACCACGTCATCGGCCATGTCGGCGATGGCATAGGCACCCGGCAGGGGCCCGGCGTTGCTTCCCGTGCCGCGCTGGTCGAAGGCCACGA
The DNA here is from genome assembly GCF_001950415.1 of Roseomonas sp. TAS13. Taxonomy (NCBI): domain Bacteria; kingdom Pseudomonadati; phylum Pseudomonadota; class Alphaproteobacteria; order Acetobacterales; family Roseomonadaceae; genus Roseomonas; species Roseomonas sp. TAS13. The sequence continues at coordinate 1,031 of NZ_BDLP01000021.1, read as the reverse complement.
CCTGGAGATGTTCCTCCAGCGCGGCGCGCTGCGGCTTCCAGAAGCCGGCGAGGCCGCCGAGGCCGGCGGACAGGACCACCGCCGCGGCGCCGGGCCTGCCGGTGACCTCGTGGCGGAGCGCCGTCACGCAGGGTGGCCGATATGGGCCACGCTGGCGATCTCGACCAGGGCGTCGGGCTTCACCAGCCCGCATTGGATGCAATAGCGGGCGGGTTTGTCCCCGGGGAAGTACTCCGCATAGACGGCATTGATGGCGCCGTAGTTCGCCCAGTCGGTGAGAAAGATATGGTTCATGGCAATGTCGGCCATGGTGCCGCCGGCGGCCTCGACCACGCCCTTGATGGTTTCCAGCACGTGGCGTGCCTGGGCGGCGGCATCGCCGATATGGACCACGTTGTTGTCCTTGTCGAAGGGCAGCGTGCCGGAGACGTAGAGCACGCCATGCGCCATGGCGCCGGGGGAATAAGGCGCCAGCGGCTTGCCGGCACCGGCGGGGATGACAGGCTTGATGGGCATGGCACGGGTTTCCTCGTTCCGGATGGCCGGTCGGCCGGCGAATGCCACGCAAGCCGCATGCCATCGCCTGTCCCGGCCATGCGACCGGGTTCACGCGGAGGACGGCCTTTCCTGACCGTTCCATGCTGGCAGCCGCCCCCGGGGGAGAGGCGCCGCCTCTCCGCCCGGCCCCCCACTCCGCCGGGGACCGAAGCCGGTCCCCGGACCCCGGGCTTGCGTTGGCTCCGCGTGGTTGCCGCCAGCCTGCGGCTTGATCCCCGGGAGCAGGTGGCGACGCGGGGCACCCGAATAGAAAGACATCGTGTCCGCGCTGGTGGCACCGGCAGTCCGCCGGAGAGCCATGCTCTCCGGCGCGATCCGGCCTCAGCAAGCCCCAACGCATCGGGTCCAGGGCCCGCAGGGTCCTGGCGAATAGGGGGTCCGGGGGAAAGGCAGCGCCTTTCCCCCGGGACGGCGCAACGCCAAAGCCCTGAAGCACGGCTGTCTCTTGATCACAAGTCTCGACGCCAGCACAG
>NZ_BDLP01000020.1:0-28297 GCF_001950415.1 Roseomonas sp. TAS13 | reverse complement strand
GCCAGGGCCTGCTGCCGCAGCCGGGCACGGGCGGCGGCCCCGGCGGCGTGCTGGGCCCGTTCCTGCGCCATGCCCAGTCCGGTCTGCAGCAGCAGCAGGACGGCGGCGGCGGCGAAGGCCGTCCAGCCCGATCCCCCCCCTGGGCCGGGCACGGCCTCCGGGAAGCCGAGCAGGGCGGCGAGCAGCGTGGCGATGAACCAGGCCTGGGCGATGCCGCAGACGGCCGCGGCGAGGCCGAGGCCGGTGGAGCGGAGGAGGCGCGGACGATCCTCGCGCGCGACCCGGGACAGGAGCCGACGGGCCGCCGCGTCATCCGACTTGGAGGACGACATGGCGGCACCCTCTAGACCACTCCGCTTCCGCATGCACCCTTTCCTCCGTTCTTCCTTGGTCTCGCGAGGGTCTCGCATGCTGCGCCAGCATGGCCGCCACGACTACCACCCCTGGCCGGAACGACCGCGCTGGGCCTGGCCCAATGGCGGGCACCTCGCGGTCTATCTCGGCGTGAACCTGGAGCACTTCGCCTTCGGCGAGGGCCTGGGCGCGGAGCTGGCGCCCGGCGGGCCGCAGCCGGACGTGCTGAACCATGCCTGGCGCGACTACGGCAACCGGGTGGGTGCCTGGAGGCTGCTGGAGCTGCTGGACGAGCTGGGCGCGCCCTGCACCGTCCTGGCCAACAGCGCCATGTACGGCCACGCGCCACAGCTCATGGCGGCGCACCGGGCGCGGGGCGACGAGATCGCCGGGCATGGACGGACCAACAGCGAGCGGCAGAGCGTGCTGTCGGAAGAGGCCGAGCGGGCGCTGATCGCCGAGGCGACGGCGGTGCTGGCCCACCACGAGGGCCGGGTACCGCGGGGCTGGCTCTCGCCCTGGATCGCCGAGAGCGTGGCGACCCCTGACCTGCTGGCCGAGGCAGGCTATCGCTACACGCTGAACTGGTGCAGCGACGACCAGCCCGTCTGGCACCGCACCCGTTCCGGCCCGATCCTCGCCATCCCCTATCCGCAGGAGGTCAACGACATCCCCGCCATCGTGGCGCGCAAGGACGGGGCTGAGCAGTTCGCGGCGATGATCGTGGCGGATTTCGACGAGCGGCTGCGGCAGGTGCGGGACGGAAGGGCGCAGGTGATGGGGATCGCGCTGCATCCCTATATTGTCGGGCAGCCCTATCGGCTGGCGGCGCTGCGCCGGGCCCTGTCGCATGTGCTGTCCCCCCACCCCGAGGTCTGGCTCTGTACCGCAGGGGCGATCCACGACCATGTCGCCGCGCTGCCGGCCGGATCCTGCCCGGGCGGATAGGGCGTTTCGTCCGGCTGCGGCCTCACGCGTCCGGACGATGTCCGTTTCATGAAGAGTGCCGGTTTGAAGCGGCGCCCCAGGGCCGTTTGCGGAAGGGGTGGCCGAATCGCGGGGGCATGCTGCCGGGTCCGGTGAATCCATGATGGCTGCCGGGGGCATGGCAGGGATTGGACAGACCAATTCCGCGCGACGGGGAAGGATGCCGCACGCACGAGTTGCCTTATGTGTTACAATCCCATCAACTGGATGAGCAGTCCGGCGTTTGCACCGCAACAAAGCGTAGCATTTTGCCACGTTTCGCTTCGGGTTTAGCATTATGGCAACCTGTGATGCGTTTTTCTCGCAAATCTCTTAATATAGACATTCCTGGTACGCACTCTCACGGACTGGGATCACCGCCTTGTCGCTCCACGTCCAGTTCCGCATCGTCAGCACTTGGAGCCAGGGTTTCCAGGCCGAGATCGTCATCACCAATGGCGGGCAGGTCCCGATGCTGCGCTGGGTGCTCTGCCTGACTCCCAGCTGGCAGATCCTGGAGATCTGGAACGCCCGCTATGACGGCCAGGGCGCCCAGGGCGACCCCGTCTGCCTGCATCCCGAGGGATCGGAACCGCTGCATCCGGGCCAGAGCTCGACGATCGGGCTGATCGCCAGCGGCGCGCCCCTGATCCCCTGCATCAAGTCCTGCTGGGACGGCGGCGGCCCGCCGCTTCTCCAGCCATTGCCCGGCTGCCGATGTTGAGTGCGGTGCTGACAGACGGCTCCGCCTTCATCGCCAGCAGAGCAGGAAGTCCAGAAAGCTGAGGACGTAGCCCAGCATCAGGAAGAGAAAGCCCAGGATCACCAGGAACAGGCCGATCACGTATTTCATCGTGGCGAGGCCATAATCCACCAGCGTCCAGCCGAACCGCACCACGGCGCGCCCTCCATAGCAGGTGGGGGACGGCGCCGCCCGGTCCTGATCCACCGCCAGGAGCTGGGACATGGCACAGGATGGGGGGACGAGGCCGGCGCCGCTGACCGCCTGTGGAGAGGCGACCAGGAAGGCCAGAAGAAGGAGGGGCCGCAGAAGCCTCCGCGCGGAACCGTCGAGGATCGTGGCGAACATCACGGGCGAAGCTGCGGCAGGGCACCGTGCCGGTCCAGCCCGGTCCACGCAACCCTGCCGCCGGCCCGCGCCGTGGCACCATCGGCCAGCGCCGCTGTCGCCATGCCCCCCCAACCAGGTCAGGGCAGGCGGTGGATCGGCACCGGCTCGGTCCGCAGCCAACTGGGCCAGCCGACGATCCTCTCGATGCCCACGAGCAGAAAGGACAGGAGCAGCGCCGCCAGGATCACCACGGCCTTCCGGCGCCCAGGCGGATGGCGCCACCACTGCGCCATCTGGATCAGCAGGCGTGTCAGAGGGTCCATGCCACCCCGGCGTGCTTGGCCAGCGCCCTCATCAGCCGGTCGCGCGTGGTCTTTGCCTGGAGCAGGATTCCGGTCCGGCCTGCACCTCACCCTGCCAGCGATAGGTGTTTTCGGCCGGCGTGACCTGCACGCAGGCCGCCAGCCGCGCCGCAACCAGGGCCCTGGCGATCTCCCCCGCCCTGGCGCCGCTGCACACCGCCGAGGACAGCACGACAAAGCCTTCCTGCACCCTCATCCCGGGTTTCTTTCCGCTGTGAGCCAGCCCTCGTCTACGATCCGGACGGGTCCGCGCGGCCTGCCGGGCCTTCGCGGCTCTGGCATTGGGAGGCGGAGAATGCAAGAAGCCCTCCACCATGTTCCCGTCCTTTCCCCGTGCCCGGGGCCCCGCGCGGTCATGCCGGCGCCGTGCCCCATGGATGACCCAGTGGCCGATGCTGGCGTTGCTCACGGCAACGCCGCTCGCGGCCGCGCCCAATCTGCGGGGACCGGATGACCTGCGCGGCAAGGAGGTCTGGGCCATGGACGAGACGCGCATCGGCACGGTGAACGGCGTCACCGGCGCCCCGCCTTCGGCCGTGGTGAGGATCCTGCCCAGTCCGGCCCTGGGGATCGGGACGGCACCCTTTTCCGTGCCGGCCAGCCTGCTGCGGGATGCGCCGGAAGAGCGCCTGGTGCTGGACATGACGCCTTGGGAGTTCGAGGCCTCGGTGGTCAAGGCCCAGGTCGAGGCCCGGGTGAAACCGGTGGCCAAGCCCCCGGCACCGCCGCGGTGACGGCCCGTTTCCGGAAGCGGACCGCGCGCCTCCGGTGAGAGGCGCGGCCGCGCCGCCGCCGGGGATGCCCTTCTTCCGTCAGCGGCCGGGCCTCCCCATCGGCGCGGCTTCGGCACGACCCGCGAGGCCAGGGGTGGAGAGCGCGACGATCGCCACGGGCGCCGTGCCGGTTTCCGGCATGCCCAACCTGGCCGCGACGCCCGGGCTGACATCGAGGATGCGGCCGCCGCGATGCGGTCCCCGGTCGCGCACGCTGACGACGGCCGAACGGCCGTTGCGCAAGTTCGTCACGCGGGCCTGCGTGCCCAGCGGCAGGGTCCGGCTAGCCACCGTGTCGGACCCCGGGTCGAAACGGCCGCCATCGGCCATGGGCCTCCCGGCGAGGCGCCGGGAATAGACCGAAGCATGGCCACGCTGCTCCTGCGTGGCCTGCCGCTGCGCCCCGTGACGTGGCGCGGGATGCCGCCCGGCCACGGGACGCGGGCGATGCTGCGTCCCCTGGCCGGTATGGTGGCCGGTATGGTGGATGGTGTGATGACTGGCATGAGGGCGATGCGGGGCGGCATGCGGCTTGGCGGCAGCAGCGGCCGTCGTCCCGCCCGTCATGGCACAGGCCACCATCGCGATCCCCAGGATCACTTTCTTCCATTCGGTCAAGCGTGACCCCCCTTGCCTGTTGCGGATCCCCATCCGTGGCAGAAAGCCCAGTTCGTGGCCCGGGGTTGCTGCCGCAAGGGCTCGGAGCCGTGCCTGGCCTCCGCCGCAGCCTTGCTTCCACAGTGGGCTTGTCCCGACCGGATGGGACGTTGGGAGGATGCCTGGGCACTTCCGGCACGCGCATCCACCCCGGATGGAGACTCCCGGATGGCGCCGTGCCGCAGCAGCCTGCCTTATCCCCGATGCCGGCCGAGCACGCGTGCGGCCACCATCAGGACGATACCCAGCCCGATGACGATGGCCGTGGCCGGCGAGGTCCGCACGGTTTCCAGGATCGCACCGGGCACCCAGACCAGGGAATCCAGGACCCGGCGCGGTACCCAGAGCAGGGTTTCCCAGCCCACCGCATAGGCCGCGATCCCAAGCGCCACGAGGAAGGTTCCGAGGGACCAGAGCTTTGCCGACATGCGTTCCTTGATCGTTTCTGAGGTGGCCACCCGGTCCGCCCCCACGGCCGGCGTGGAAGCCGTCATGGAGCGAGGGGGCACGCTCCTTCACGGCGCGGTGAGCAGCAGGTGTTTCCGCTTGTCACCGGCGCCCCACCCACGGCCACCATGGCTTCAACCGGTGGATAAGAGCCGGCGGGCGGTGGAGGCAACGATGACGGTGAAGACCATCCTGCGCAACAAGGGCTCCGAGGTGATCAGCGTGCGGCCGCAACTGCCATTGGTGGAGGTGGCGCGCATCCTCGTGCAGCACCGGCTTGGTGCCGTGCTCGTGCGGGAGGCGGAGGAAGCGGCGGGACCTGTTCTCGGCATCCTGTCCGAGCGTGACATCGTGCGGGCGCTGGCCGGTGATGCGGGCTCGGTCGATGGGCTGGTGGCCGCCGACGTGATGACGCGTGTGGTGCACACGGTGGCGCCGGAAACGCCGATCACCAAGGCCCTGGAGATGATCACGGACCGCCGGGTGCGGCACCTGCCGGTCTATGAGGGCGAGACCCTCTGCGGCATCGTCTCGATCGGGGATCTGGTGAAGGCCCGCATCGAGCAGGCGGTGGGCGAGGCGGAGGCCCTGCGGGACTATGTGACAGCCGGGTAGCCGGAGCGGTTCCGCGGCAGAGCGCGGCGGCCGGTTCGGAGGTTGGCATCGGCGGCTGAAGAGTCGCCGGTTCAACCGGCATCCTTGGCGACACCCTGCCGCCTGAGGATGAAAGCGGCCGGCACGGTGCAGAACGGGCGCAACTCGTCCTGCTGCCGGCGAGGCACGCATCGGTGCGGCGCGGAAGGCCGCGCAGGATCGCGACGAAGGAACCCGAAGCAGGCGCCGTTCCGGAAGGAAACGATGCCAGCCTTCTGTCCCATGCGGAAATCGGCATCTTCCGCAACCAGGCGATGAACACCAGGCGCGCCAACGGCCAGGTTTGCCCCACAGGGACATGACAGTCCGTCCTCAGCTGCACGCTGGAAGGCCAGTCCCGCGTGCCCTTCCGCTCTCGGTATGCTACCTCCCTGATCCCCCGGTCCAGCTCGCTGAAGCCGGGCGGCACAACTCATGGAATTCCAAAGTGCCGATAGCAGCACCTCGACCGCAGCCTCCCTTGCTCAACAAGCCTCAGCTGGCACGTATCCGCGCCTATCAGACACCATCCGATGCCATGGCTGCCTGGCAGGTCTTCTCCACGTTTGGGCTCTACCTTTTCACGATCACAGCAATGTATGCCGCCACCGACATCTCGGTGTGGCTCACACTGGCTCTCTCCATTCCGGCCGCCGGCCTGATCGTGCGCATCTTCATGCTGCAGCATGATTGCGGCCATATTGCACTGTTTCGATCCGCCCGGTTCAACTGGTTCGCCGGCGGCGCCTGCAGCCTGGTGACGCTGACACCTTTCGCGTACTGGCGGCGCCTCCATGCCCGCCATCACGGCATGTGGAACAACCTCGACAAGCGCGGCATCCCGGCGGACTTCTATTCGGACTGCCTGACCCTTGCTGAATATCGGGCTCTTGGCCCGGCGCGGCGCTGGCTCTACCGCACCACACACCACCCGTTGCTGATCCACATGGTTCTGCCATCCGTGATCTTCATGGTGCTCTACCGCCTGCCTTTTGACACGCCACGGTCCTGCCGGCGGGAACACCTCAGCGTCTACCTGCTGAACTTCTCGCTGGTGGCTGTCTTCACCACCCTCGTCCTTGCCTTCGAGCTCTCGGACGTGCTCCTGGTACACCTGCCCAGCATTGCCCTGGCCGCCACAATCGGGATCTGGCTGTTCTCGGTGCAACACCGGTTCGAAGAGGCACAGTGGACGCGGCAGCAGGACTGGAACCTGCCCCAGGCTGCCCTACACGGCACCTCCTACCTCAAGCTGCCGCGGGTGCTGCAATGGTTCAGCGGCAATATCGGCTTTCACCATATGCACCACCTGCGTCCCGGCATTCCCAATTACCGGCTACAGGCCAGTCATGAAGAGTGCCCGGACATTTCCGGCGCCGCCACGGTGCTCACGTTGCGTGACGCTCTCAGAGCCCCCAGTTTCGTGCTTTGGGACGAGGATCTGGAGCAGATGGTGCCTTTCCCATCCCGGTAAGGCTTCTCGCCTGCCGTGGCGCCAGGGAAGTCGGCTGTTTTTCCTGCGGGAGAGTTTCTCGGCTCTCCCGGCTCTGCACATGATGCCAAGTGCTCATCAACGACCTGGGCCGGGGCACAGGTCATTTCCCGTGTGGGGAGTGTTGTGGATGAAATCCCTGCCCTGAAACCGTGGAAAATCCAGGGTTATGGCGTCCCGTACGGGATTCGAACCCGTGTCGCCGCCGTGAAAGGGCGGTGTCCTAGGCCTCTAGACGAACGGGACCTGGCCATGGAAAGCGGCCGGAGAGGCGTTGGCGGCTAACTAGCCTGACACGCCGCCTTCGTCCATGGGCAGAAGAACGGTTTTTCCACCCTAATCGTCCAGGGCAGCGGCGGCGTTCTTCGCGGCCTCGCCCAGGGTGGGGTGGATATGCACGCCGTCCAGCATGGTGCGCAGATCCGCCCCCGCATTCATCAGCTCCACGAAGAGCTGCACCACCTCCGCCCCCGAATCGCAGAGGGCGGCGGCGCCGAGGATCTTCCCGGTCCCGGGGTCCGAGAGAACCTTGATGAAGCCCTCGGTGCGGCCGATGTCACGGGCCTTGCCGCTTTCCGCCATCGGCTTCCGCCCGATGCGATAGGGATAGCCGGCCTTGCGTGCCTCCTGCTCCGACAGGCCCACGCGCCCCAGTTCCGGCTCAGTGAAGATGGCATAGGGCACGATGCGCCGCGTGGTGCGGGCGCCGTCCTCCAGGAACAGCGATCGCAGAACGCGGAAATCGTCGTAGGCGGTGTGGGTGAACTGCGGTCCGCCCCGGATGTCGCCGACCGCGAAGACCCCATCCACGCCGGTCCGCAAACGCTCGTCCACCTCCAGCACGCCCTTCTCCCCGGGATGCAGACCAATGCTCTCCAGCCCCAGCGTGTCCGTGTTCGCCTGGCGCCCGGTGGCGAGGAAGAGATGCGTGCCCTCCAGCACCCGGCCTCCCAGATGCAGACGCACCCCCTCGCCGCCTGCCTCCACTCGCTCGGGCTTCGCGCCCAGATGGATGGCGATCCCCTCCGCCTCCAGGGTCCGTTGCAGCACCTCCGCCACATCCGGGTCCTCCCGTTCGGTGAGCTGCGGACCCGCCTCGACGATGGTCACGGCCGATCCCAGGCGGCGAAAGGCCTGGGCCAGCTCCAGCGCGATGGTGCCGCCGCCCAGGAAGAGCAGATGTCCCGGACGCTCGCGAAGGTCGATCCAGTTGCGGCTGTCGATCAGCGGCACCTGCTCCAGCCCGGGCAGGTCCGGCTGCGCCGCGCGGGAACCGGTGTCGAGCACCAGCCTGTCGGCCAGCACCACGGACTCCCCCGCGCGGATGCGGAAGCGGTTGCCGTCCTGTCCTTCGATCCTGGCCTCCCCGCGCAGCAGCCGCGCTGCCCCGGGCTGGCGGAAGCTCTCTTCCAGCTCGCCACGCTGCTCCGCCACCAGGGAGCGGGCACGGTCCATCACTGCGGCGAAATCCACCTCCACGGTGGGAATCGTGACGCCCCATTCGGCCGCGCGGCGGGCCTGGGCCGCCAGGCGGGCGGAGGCGATCACCGCCTTGCTGGGCGTGCAGCCGAAATTGACGCAGGAGCCGCCGAGGGCATCACGCTCGACCAGCAGGATATCCCGGCCCGCCTCAGCCAACGCGCGCGCCAGTGGCACGCCTGCCTGCCCGGCACCGATGATCACAGTCTCTGCGGTCTGCATGGCCATGGGCGGCCTGCCCTCCCCTGCACTCGATGCAGGAAGGAGCGGCCATGGGCGGCGGTTGCACGAAGAGCCAGCAATCACCGGCCGTCTTCGACATGTTCACGTTCGGAGGAAGCAAGGAAACTGGCGCGCCCGAAAGGATTCGAACCTCTGACCCCCAGATTCGTAGTCTGGTGCTCTATCCAGCTGAGCTACGGGCGCCGGCCAGTGGCGGGGTGATAGCCGAGGCTCCCGAGCGGCGCAATGGCCGTGTGGGGGTTTTTCGACACGGATCTGTCATGCGCCCGCGGATGCGAAAAGCCCCGCTGCGAAAACGCATCGGGGTTCGGAACCAACTGATTTAACGAGGAAGTTTCTGGCGCGCCCGAAAGGATTCGAACCTCTGACCCCCAGATTCGTAGTCTGGTGCTCTATCCAGCTGAGCTACGGGCGCCGGCCAGTGGCGGCCTGATACTGCGGTGCCGGGGGAAGCGCAAGGGCCCCTCCCCCATTTTCAGCACGCGTCCCTGCCGGGCCGTGTCAGCCCGCCAGCTTGTCCAGCTCACGCAGGATGGCGTCGCCCATCACGGAGGTGCCCACGCGGGCCGTGCCGGGCGACATGATGTCGGCGGTGCGCAGGCCGCCGGTCAGCACGTTGTTGATGCTCTGCTCGATCAGCGCCGCATCCTCCTCCATGCCGAAGCTCCAGCGCAGCAGCATCGCGAAGGACAGCATCTGCGCACAGGGATTCGCGATGCCCCTGCCGGCGATGTCCGGCGCGGAGCCATGGATCGGCTCGTAGAGCGCGTGGCGCCGTCCGGAGGCATCCGGCGCGCCCAGCGTGGCGGAAGGCAGCATGCCGAGCGAGCCGGTCAGCGCCGCCGCCAGGTCCGACAGTACGTCGCCGAACAGGTTGCCGGCCAGGATCACGTCGAACTGCTTCGGATTCGAGGCGAGCTGCATGGCGCAGTTGTCGGCATACATGTTCTGCAGCTCGATATCGGGGAATTCGGCCTTCGCCACCTCCCCGACCACGCCGCGCCACAGGCGGCCGGTCTGCATGACATTCGCCTTCTCGACGCTCGTGACCTTGCGGCCGCGGCTGCGCGCCAGCTCAAAGGCCACGCGCGCCACGCGGGCGATCTCGTCCTCGGTATAGACCTCGGTGTCCACGCCGCGGCGCTTGCCGTCCGGCATCACCTCGATGCCGCGCGGCTCGCCGAAATAGATACCGCCCGTGCTCTCGCGCACGATGATGATGTCGAGGCCGCTGACGATCTCGGCCTTCAGCGAGGAGGCGCTGGCCAGCGGCGCCAGCACCGTGGCGGGGCGCAGGTTGGCGAAGAGGCCCAGCTCCTTGCGCAGCCGCAGGATGCCGAGCTCCGGACGCTGCTCGAAGGGCAGGCTGTCCCACTTCGGCCCGCCGACGGAGCCGAAGAGCACGGCATCCGCCTCCCTGGCCCGGGCCACCGTCTCGTCGGAACAGGGCGTCCCTTCCGCCTCGATGGCGGCGCCGCCGACCAGCCCTTCCTCCACGGTGAAGGAGGCGGTGCGGCGGCGGTTCATCCAGTCGATGACACGGCGGACCTCACGCATCACCTCGGGGCCGATGCCGTCGCCCGGCAGAACCAGGATCTTCTTGTTGGCCGTCATCAAAGAGTAGTTCCCGTCCCAAACATCCAGGGTTGTGCAGCGCGCTTCCGCGTCTCGAAGGCGTCGATCGCGGAGGCATGCTCCATGGTCTGGCCGATATCGTCCAGGCCATTCAACAACAGATGTTTACGAAGCGGGTCCACGTTGAAGGAGATTTCCTCCCCATCCGGCCGGATCACCACCTGGCGTGCGAGATCGACGGTCAGCCGGGCATTGCCGCCCAGCTTCGCGTCCTCCATCAGCTTCTCGCAGACGGCATGCGGCAGGCGCACCGGCAGGATGCCGTTCTTGAAGCAGTTGTTGTGGAAGATGTCGGCGAAGTCCGGCGCGATGACGCAGCGGATGCCGAAATCCAGCAGCGCCCAGGGCGCGTGCTCGCGCGAGGAGCCGCAGCCGAAATTCTCGAAGGCGATAAGAATCTCGGCCTTGCGATAGGGCTCCTGGTTGAGCACGAAATCCGGCTTCTCGCTGCCATCGGGCGCGTAGCGCATGTTGGCGAAGGCACTCTTGCCGAGTCCCGTGCGCGCGATGGTCTTCAGAAAGCGCGCCGGGATGATCATGTCGGTATCGACATTGGCCAGCGGCAGCGGCGCGGCGATGCCGGTGAGCGTCGTGAAAGGCTGCATCAGCGCATGATCTCCCGCACGTCGGTCAGGCGGCCCGTGATGGCCGCGGCGGCCGCCATGGCCGGGCTCAGCAGATGGGTGCGCCCGCCAGGACCCTGCCGCCCCTCGAAGTTGCGGTTCGAGGTGGAGGCGCAGCGCTCGCCGGGCTTCAGCTTGTCCGGGTTCATGCCCAGGCACATGGAGCAGCCCGCCTCGCGCCATTCGAAGCCGGCCTCGATCAGGATCTTGTCCAGACCCTCCCGCTCCGCCTGCTCCTTCACCAGGCCGGAGCCCGGCACCGCCATGGCGCGCACGCCAGGGGCGATCCTGCGGCCCTTCAGCACCTCGGCCGCGGCGCGGATGTCCTCGATGCGTCCATTGGTGCAGGAGCCAAGGAAGACCGCGTCGATCTTCACCTCCTGCATCGGCATGTTCGCGGCGAGGCCCATGTAGTCCAGCATGCGCTGCATCTGCGCGCGCTTGGCCTCGTCCGCCTGCCCGGCCGGGTCGGGCACGCGGCCGGTCACCGGCACCACCGTTTCCGGCGAGGTGCCCCAGGTGACCTGCGGCGCGATGGCATTGCCGTCCAGCACGACCTCGGCATCGAAATGCGCCTCCGGATCGGAGGGGAGCGTGCGCCAGTACTGGATCGCGCGCTCCAGCGCCTCGCCCTTCGGCCCCATCGGGCGTTCGGCCACATAGGCGAAGGTGGTCTCGTCCGGGGCCACCATGCCGGCGCGGGCACCCGCCTCGATCGACATGTTGCAGATCGTCATGCGGCCCGCCATGTCGAGGTTGCGGATCACCTCGCCCGCGAACTCGATGACATGGCCGGTGCCGCCGGCGGTGCCGATCTTGCCGATGATGGCCAGCATCACGTCCTTGGCGGTCACGCCGAAGCCCAGCGTGCCGTCCACGGTGATGCGCATGTTCTTCGCCGGCTTCTGCAGCAGCGTCTGCGTGGCGAGCACGTGCTCGACCTCCGAGGTGCCGATGCCGAAGGCCAGTGCGCCCATCGCGCCGTGGGTGGAGGTGTGGCTGTCGCCGCAGACGATGGTCATGCCCGGCAGGGACAGGCCCAGCTCCGGGCCGATGATATGGACGATCCCCTGCCGCTTGTCGGAGAGCGGAATGTAGGGGACGCCGAATTCCTTGACGTTCTTTTCCAGCGTCGCGATCTGCAACGCGCTCTCGGCCTCGTTCACGCCGGTGAAGCGGGTCGCGTCGGTGGGAACGTTGTGGTCCACCACGGCGATCGTCGCATCCGGGCGGCGCACCTTGCGGCCAGCCTGGCGGAGGCCCTCATAGGCCTGCGGCGACGTCACCTCATGGGTAAGGTGCCGGTCGATGTAGAGGAGCGCCGTACCGTCGGGCAGCGTCTCGACGACGTGCGCGTCCCAGATCTTGTCGAACAGCGTGCGCGGCTTGGTTGCCGACATCGTGCGATCCTCCTGCAGTCAAAAAAGGCCCGCACCGTTGCCGGAGCGGGCCTTGCGAGGGCTCAGCCCTGAGTGGCCTCCGCCGGTGCGGCCGGCGCGGGCGCCGCCGCCGGCGCGGCGGTCTCGCGGGTCATGGTGCGCTCGGCGATGCGGGCGGACTTACCGGTCCGGCCACGCAGGTAGTACAGCTTGGCGCGGCGCACCTTGCCGCGGCGAACCACGGTGATCTCCGCCACGTTCGGGGAGTACAGCGGGAAGACGCGCTCCACGCCCTCGCCATAGGACAGCTTGCGGACGGTGAAGTTGCTGTGCAGGCCTTTGTTGGAGCGCGCGATCACGACGCCCTCATAGGCCTGAGTGCGGGTGCGCTCGCCCTCGACCACCTTCACCATCACGCGCACCGTGTCGCCGGCCTGGAAGGCCGGGGTGGTGCGGCTCGCGGTCAGGCGGGCCTTCTGGTCCGCGTCGAACTGCTGAAGCAGGTTCATCTGTGTTGTCCTCGTCTTAACCGTTGATCTGGGAAGCGTCGGGCGCTTCCACGAATGCTGTGTGGCGGGCCCAGAGGTCCGGGCGGCGCAGGCGTGTGGCGGCCTCGGACTGCGCCGCGCGCCAGGATGCGACCTCGGCGTGGTGGCCGGAAAGCAGCACGTCAGGCACGCGGCGGCCGTTCCATTCGGCCGGGCGGGTGTAGTGCGGGTATTCCAGCAGGCCGTGCGAGAAGGATTCCTCCTCCCCGCTCTCGCTGGCCCCCATGACACCCGGCAGCAGCCGGACGCAGGCATCGAGCAGGACCATGGCTGCCGGCTCGCCGCCGGACAGGACATAGTCGCCGACCGAAACCTCGGTCATCGCGCGCGCCTCGATGACACGCTGGTCCAGCCCCTCGTAGCGGCCGCAGAGCACGACCACCCCCGGCCCGGCGGCCAGTTCGCGGACCAGGGCCTGGTCGAGCAGCTGCCCGCGCGGCGTCATGTAGAGCAGCGGCCGCTCGCCGCCCTCCGCCATGACGGAACCGCAGGCCGCGTCGATCACGTCCGGCCGCATCACCATGCCGGCGCCGCCGCCGAAGGGCGTGTCGTCTACGTTGCGGTGGCGCCCGGTGCCGAACTCGCGGATCTGCCGCGCCTCCAGGCTCCAGTCGCCCCGTTCCAGCGCGCGGCCGGCCAGGGAATGGCCCAGCGTGCCCGGGAACATCTCGGGGAAGAGGGTCAGGATGGTGGCGCGCCAGCTCATGCGGCCTCCCCCTCGTCCTTCTCCGAAGCATTCTCGGGCTGCACCACGATCTCCTCCGGCGGCACCACCGTGCAGCGTCCCGCGGCGAGATCCACCACCGGCACGCAGGCACGGGTGAAGGGGATCTCCCGGTCCCGGCCCTTTGCGTCGCGCAGGGTCAGGAAGGCACCGCCACCGAAGTCCTCCACCGACATGACGCGGCCGAGCACCGTCCCGTCCTCGCCCACGGCCGAGAGGCCGATCAGGTCGGACAGGTAGAACTCGTCCTCATCGGTCGGCGGCAGGGCCTCCCGCAGCACGTAGAGCTTCACTCCGGTCAGCCGCGCGGCGGCATCCCGGTCGTTCACCCCGCGCACGCGCGCCAGGCCGCCCGGAAGCACCTCGAAGGCGAAGCTGCGCTGGCCGCTCTCGTCGGTCAGCGTGCCATAGGCGGCGATCGCCTCCGGCGCCTCGGTGAAGGAGCGCAGTCGCAGCAGCCCCCTCACGCCATGGGGCCGGCCGAACTCGCCCACCAGGATACGCTTCGCGTCCATCGGTGTGCCTCAGGGAGTGCCGTTCGCCAGGATCAGCCGTTCGCGGCGGCCGCGGCGGCGCGCTCCTGCGCCTTCTTCTTCGGCGCAGACTGCTTCGGCTGCTCGCGGAACTCGGGCATCGGGGCCAGGCCGGCCTTGCCGAGGAACTTCGCCACGCGGTCGGTGGCCAGCGCGCCCTGGCTCAGCCAATGGGCGATGCGCTCGTCGTGCAGGCGGATGCGCTCGGCATGGTCGGCCGGCAGCATCGGGTTGTAGGAGCCCAGCTTCTCGATGAAGCGGCCGTCGCGCGGCGAGCGGCTGTCGGCCACCACGATGTGGTAGTAGGGGCGCTTCTTGGCGCCCGCGCGGGCGAGGCGGATCTTAAGTCCCATGAGGTCCTCTCAGTACAGCTTTGGAAAGGGTTAGAAGGGCCGTCGGCCACCGGCACCGGGCAGCAGGGCGGAAAGCCCCCCGCGCATCAGTCCCTTCTGGCCGAGCTTGTTCATCCGCTTCATCATCGCGGACATGTCGTCGAACTGCTTGAGCAGCCGGTTCACTTCCTGGACCGTCACGCCAGAGCCGGCGGCGATGCGCTTCTTGCGCGACGCCTTGATGATCTCCGGCTTGCGGCGCTCCTTCATGGTCATGGAGGAGATGATCGCCGCCTGGCGCTTCAGGATCGACTGGTCGAGATTGGCGTTCTCCAGCTGCGCCTTCATCTTGCCGATGCCGGGCAGCATCCCGAGGATGCCGGAGAGCGAGCCCATCTTGCCGATCTGCCTGAGCTGGTTCGCGTAGTCTTCCAGGTCGAACTGACCCTTCTGCATCTTCGCGGCCAGCTTCTCGGCCTGCTCGCGGTCGATCGTTTCCGCCGCACGCTCCACCAGCGAGACGATGTCGCCCATGCCGAGGATGCGGCTGGCGATGCGGTCGGGATGGAAATCCTCCAGCGCGTCCAGCTTCTCGCCAGCGCCCAGCAGGCGGATCGGCGCGCCGGTGACGCTGCGCATGGACAGCGCCGCGCCGCCACGGGCGTCGCCGTCCACGCGGGTCATGGCGATGCCGTTGACGCCCACCTTCTCCTGGAAGGCGCGGGCGGTGTTCACCGCGTCCTGGCCGGTCATGGCGTCCACCACCAGCAGCGTCTGGTGCGGCTTCGCCATGGCCTTGACCTGGGCGACCTCGGCCATCAGGGCCTCGTCGATGGCCAGGCGGCCGGCGGTGTCGAGGATGACGACGTCGTAGAGCTCGCGCCGTGCCGTATCGAGGGCACGGGCGGCGATCTCCAGCGGCCCCTGCCCGGCGACGATCGGCAGCGAGCCGACCTCGGCCTGCTTCGCCAGCGTCTCCAGCTGCAGCTGCGCGGCGGGGCGGTGCACGTCCAGCGAGGCCAGCAGCACCTTCTTGCGCTCGCGCGAGCGCAGCCGCAGCGCGATCTTGCCAGAGGTGGTGGTCTTGCCCGAACCCTGCAGGCCGACCATCAGGATGGCGACGGGCGCGGGCGCGGCGATGTCGATGCCGCGCTTGCCGTCGTCGCCCTCACCGCCGCCCAGGGCCTCCACGAGCACGTCGTGGACGATCTTGACGACCTGCTGCGCCGGGGAAACGGACTTGATGACCTCCACCCCGACGGCACGCTCGCGGACCTTGTTGATGAGGTCGCGCGCCACCGGCAGGGCGACGTCGGCCTCCAGCAGCGCCACGCGGACCTCGCGCAGCGCTTCCGCCACGTCGGCCTCGGACAGGGCGCCACGCCGGCGCAGCCGGTCGAACACCCCATTCAGCCTGCCTGACAGCGCCTCGAACATGCGGCGGTCGAAACTCCAATGCCGTTCGCGCCGCTGCGCGAGCCTTCGCGGAGCGACGGAGCCGGCCGCACGGGGCAGCCGACCGGGTTGCGGGACATGTCCCGGGTACGGGGGCCTCTACGCCGCCCCCGGCCCCGGGTCAAGCACTTCCGGCTGCCCGCCCGGCGGCGGAAGGGCGGGCACGGCGCGCAGCGCGATCCAGTAGCGGCGGACCAGCTCGCCGCTCACCGCATCCGGCGCCTCGTCCTCCAGCATGCCCCCAGCCCGCTCGATGGCGCGGCGGGAGGGGGTGTTGTCGGAGCGGCAGGTCAGCAGCACCCGCTCGAAACCACGCTCCCGCATATGCGCCAGGGCCAGGGCAAGGCCGCGCGTGGCGAAACCCCGCCCCCGCAGGCCGGGCCGGACAGCATAGCCGACATGGCCGCCGCGGCGGCGCAGATAGGGAGTGAGTGCGTAGCGGCAGTTCACCGTGCCGATGAACATGTCGCCGGCGGCCAGCCAGAAATGCGTGCCCGGCACTTTCCGCGTGAAGCCGCCATCCGGCAGGCGCACCGGGGTCTCCGGGTCGTTCAGCGAGCGGAGATGGGCCATCAGCCCCTTCTCCGGCGGCAGGCCTCCGCCGTCCGGTACGAGGCCTTCGGCGAGCGCCGCCGCATAGGAGGGCAGCAGTGCCTCCTCCGGCAAGCGGAGCAGGGCGCGGTCCGGGGAAAGGGCGTCGGCATCGGGCATGGCCGGGCGTGGATGGCGCAAGGCCCAGCCGCTGCCAAGCCCGTTCCCCCCCGGTGACGCCCCGCCCCCGCTTGACGCGGCGCCCATGCCGGCCCGCCATGCGTGCCGACGCGTCAAGGAGAGTCGCCGCATGATCGCCCTGGACCCACGCCGAGCCGCCGGGGAAGCCCGCGCCATCGCCCAAGGCTGGACCGAGGCCGGGGGGCCCGGCGGTGCCATCGTGCTGTTCGGGCCGGACGGGGTGCTGGAAGGCTTCGGCGGCGGTTTCGCCTCGCTGGAAACCCGCACGCCCTTCACGCCCGACACGCCAAACCGCTGGGCTTCCATCAGCAAGCAGTTCTGCACCGCCACCGTGCTGCTGGAAGGGCTGGACCTTGCCGCGCCGCTGGGATCGCTCGTGGCGGAACTGCCGGAGGCCGTGGGCGGCGTCACGCTGGGCCAGGCGCTGGACATGACCGGCGGCCTTCCGGACCTGATGGAGACGCTGTCCCTGGCGGGCCTGCCCTCCTCCGCCTCGATCACGCGGGCGGAAGCCTTCGACGCCATCCGCCGCCTGCCCGGCATCAATGGCGTCCCTGGCGCGGAAATGACCTACACCAACACGGGCTACCGGCTGGTGCAGCACATCTTTCCGGAGCAGCGCGGGCGCTCCTACGCGGAACTGCTGCGCGAGCGGCTGTTGCGCCCGCTTGGGCTGGAGGCGATTCGTTTTCCCGAGGACGAGTCCGAGCCGGTCGCCGACCTCGCCACGGGATACTGGCACGACGGCAGCGAATGGCGCCGCGGCCGCTACGGGCTGCAATATTCGCCCTCTGGCGGGCTGGCGGGCAGCGCCGCCACCCTGGCCCTCTGGGGCGCGGCGCTGATGACCGGACACGGGCCGCTGGAAGGAATGCTCGTGCGCCTGACTTCGGCGCGGGAGCCGCTGGGTGGCTTCTACCGCCTGGGCCTGAACGCCCCCGACCTGGCCAGCGACGTGCCGCTCTTCGGCCATGGCGGCTCCCTGCCCGGCTACAAGGACCACATCCTCCTTTCTCCCTCGCTCGGCCTGGGCGTGGTGGTGCTCTGCAACCGTGAGGATGCGGACCCGCTCTGGAACGCCCTCCGCATCGTCTCGGCCTGGACCGGGCGCGCCCTGCCCGTCGCCGCCCGCCTGCCCGCCGGCCTCTATGCCGCGGAGAGCGGCCCCTTCTGGGCCGAGGCCGCGGACGACACCATCACCTTCATGGGCACCACGGACCGTCTTTTCGCGGATGGCGCCGGGAGGGTGCGGACCCTGCCCGCCTATCTGGAAGCGAGCCTGCGCGCCGAAGCGGATGGCACCCTGCGCGGACATGTCGGCCGCATGGCGCAGCACCTCCTGCCGGTGCCGCCGGGCCTGGCGCTGGACCCATCCCTGGCCGGCGAATGGCGGGACGAGGCCTACGGCGCACGGCTGAGCATCCGGGCCGATGGCAGCGCCGAGCTGCCCGGCATTCCCGGTCCGCGCGTCACGCTGACGCCGCTGCCGGGCGGCCGCGCCCTGGCTTCCCGCACGCATAACGGCTCGACGATGCGGATCTGCTTCTACCCCGTGGGCGAGGGGCGCCTGCGCCTCGCCTCGCACCGGTCACGCGTGCTGGAATTCCGGCGCGCCTGACGTGGGTGGAAGGCACTGGGCTGCCTTGTCCTTGTGGGCAAGGCTCCACCCGGGGCCGGCCACAGGCTGCGACGTCGAAGCGCAGCACCCCTCCCGGCCTGGGGAGCGGACGGTCAGTGGATCTCGTCGGCCTTGGAGAGGGCTTCCTTCAGGGCCGCCACGGAGAAGTCGCGCGAGCGGCACAGGTCCAGCACCACCGCCTCGCGGCGCATGCAGAGTTCAATCGCGGCAGGCAGCTTGGTCACCGCGTCATGCGGCACGACCACGGCGCCGTGCCGGTCGGCATGCACCACCGCGTCGTGGTGGGCGGCCATGCCATGCACCGAGACCTCCTGCCCGTACTGCACGATATGCACATAGGCATGGGAGGGGTTCACCACCCCCGCCAGCATCTGGAAGTCCGAGGCGGCGGTGTCGAGGTCGCGGATCGAGCCGTTGGTGACGACACCCAGCGCACCCAGGGACTTGTGCACATTGGTATGGACCTCGCCCCAGAAGGCACCCGTCCCGGGCGTGTCGTCGAGGTCCTGGATCACCACCACGGTGGGCATCGCCGAATCCGCGACATACTCGTACCAGCCGAGCCGGGCGGCGCGGTCCACCTCCCGCGTGCGGCCGGAGGGCGAGGCGGCGCGGATCGTCGCGGTGCGGGCCAGCCCGCAGACCGGCCTCAGCGCCGGGTCGGAGGCGACCAGCGGGCGGATGGTGAAGCCGTAGCCGCGCCGGTGCGGCACCACCAGTTCCAGCGCGTTGCAGATGGTGGGCGTGTCCCATTGCCGCAGGGCGTCCAGATCCGCGGCGGTGAAGGGATACTCGGCCATGTCCATCTCCTTGCCAGCCACCCGGAGGGCGCCGCGCCTTCATTCCAGCCAGGATCGTCTTGGCGGGGCGACGCCGGGGCTGGGTCCGGCGCATCCTCCCGGTCAAGGGCGCAACGGTCAAATGCCGTCCGCGAGGCTCGGGCAAGCCACGCGGTGCCGGGCGCCGCGAAACCCGCCGCAGAAGCGGCAGGCTTCGCGGCCCAGGCCTCAGCGGCGGCGCAGCAGGGTCAGCAGGATTCCGCCCAGCACCGCGATGGGCGCACTCTTGCGGGCCACGCCGAGAAAGACTTCCTCCGCCGCGCCGGACAGCGCGACATCGCGCACCGCCCGCGCCTCGATCTCCGCATTGGAATGGCCGCCGCGCGAGGCGAGCAGCGCCAGGACCAGCGCCACCACCAGATCCATCGCCAGCAGGATCGCCGCCGCGCCCACCGCCCCGGCGTGGAAGAAGGCGAAGTTGTAGATCAGGATATGCAGCATGACGAAGGCGGCGCAGCCGAAGACGGCGGCGATCAGCCAGTAGAGCAGCTGGTTGATCTTGCTGCCGGCCTGTACCTTCAGGCGGCGGCTTTCGGCCTGGGCCGCCATGCCTACGAGACGGAGCGCGCGGAGCATCATCTCAGCGCCCCGTCAGCCGCGCGACGGCATAGCCGATGGCCACCGCGATCAGCAGCGCGGTCACCGGCCGCTCGCGCACACGTTCCTGGAAGTCGTCGTAGCGGTACTGCACCGACTCGGCGACATCCCCGGCATAGGCTTCCACCCGGTCCACGCCGCGGTTCAGCGAATCGGTGCGCTCGGCGAGGAGCCCCTCCACCTTGCGGCGCAGGTCGGCGATCTGGGCACGCGCGTCGGAGGCCGTGGCCTCCACCTGTGCCCTGGCCTCCGGGCCGGGCTGGGACTGCTCTGGCATCGTCGTCTCCTGTGGTCATACGGTCGAGTTCGCAACGTCACGTTGCGGGACCGGTTGCCGCTTGGCGAGGCCACACCGCGCGAGGGCAGGAAGCTGTGGTCGGACGGCCATGACGGGTCTCCTCCAGCGGGGGCTGCCTGGCCACGTCCGAAGCGGTGTTCAGGCAGCCCGGCGTGGCCGGTCCCCCGGATTGCGGGCCGGAGCCGCGCGTTCGCGCAGCGGAAAGCGGACGCGCCAGCAGGTGCCGGGACCGCTTTCCCGCAACAGCCGCCCGCCGAGCTGGCGGGCGAAGCCATCCAGGAGTTGCAGGCCCAGGCCCAGGCCGCGTGGCGCCGCCTCGCTGACGGGAAGGCCGATGCCGTCATCCTGGACATCGAGGATCACGTCCGAGCCTTCCTGCGTGACGCGCACGGTGATGGTGCCGGTGGCCTCGCCCGGAAAGGCATGGGCGACGGCGTTGCTGACCGCCTCGGTCACGAAGAGCGCCACCGTCACCGCTTGGTCGGTGGAGATCCGCAGGTCCCCCTCCGCCTCGATCCGCAGCCGCAGCCTTTCGCCGGCGGCCTCCCCCTGCGAGGAGAACTGCTGAGTCGCCAGCTCCTCCAGGAAAGGACGCAGCGCGATCGCCTCGAAGGACTGCTGCGTGTAGAGGTAGCGGTGCAGCGTCGCGATGGCGCGCACCCGGTCTCGCGCCGCCCGGAACTCCGCCTGCACCTTCGAATCGCGGATGCGGTTGGCCTGGAGGTTCAGCAGCGACGAGACGATCTGTAGGTTGTTCTTCACCCGGTGATGGATCTCGGCCATCAGCGCATCGCGTTGGTCCAGCGCATCGACGAGATCCGTTTCCCGTGCCGCCAGGGCCCGTGTCGCGTCGTCGAAGGCCTGCTCGAGCTCGATCACCTCACGCGGCTCGATGCCGGTAGGCGCCCGTTCGAAGACCATGCCGGGACGCCAGCGCTTCACCCGCTCCGTCAGCGAATGCAACGGGCGCACCAGACCGAGATCGGCACCCACCACGATCGCCACCAGGCAGGCCAGGAGGAAGGCGGAAAGCTCCGCCAGCCTTTGCAGCAGCGTACTCCAGGCGGTGGCGCGGACCGGCTCGTAGGCCTGCCCCACCACGATCCGCAAGCCGGGACCGAAGGGTGCGACGGCATAGGACATCTCCGCGCCGCTGCGTGCGGTGGCCTGCACGACACTGTCCGGCGGGTTCAGCACGGAAAGGTTGCGCGGCGCGAGGTTCGCCTCTCCGCCCTGCAAGGGAACCACCTCCCCCTGCCCGTCCACCAGCCAGGAGAACTGACCGGGGACGGGATAGAGGCCGGGGCGCAGGAAGCTGCTCAGCAACAGCGTACCGCCTACCAGCACGCGGGGTTGGCCGGAGGGGCGTGACAGCGCCAGGGCGAAGGGAAGCCTGGCATGCTGGCCACCATCCGCCGGGATGATGTCACCGAAGGCCGGAAGTCCGTTGAGCAGGGCGGCACTGATCCGGTCGCGCGGCGGCATTGCGGTGCTCGCTTCCGGAATGGCAGAGCAGATGCGGTCGTGCTGCCCGTCGGAAATCCAGAGATTGGCATACCGACCGGGATAGAGGTCCAGGACGCGGCGCAACTCGCTTGCGCAGTCCTCGCTGGAACCCGCACGCGGAAGGTCGATGCGCGACAGGGATTGCAGCATGGCCGTCATGCCATCGACCTTGGCGGCGGCCTGCACCAGCACAAGCTCTCGCTGGGTTGCAAGGCGGCGCGAGGCTTCCTCGAAGGTTGCCTCGCGTCCCTGCATGGCATTGGTGGCGGCGATTACGAGCACGGGCACGCCAGCCGCCATGAGCAAGGCTGTCATGCGGCCCCTGATGCCCGCCAGGAAGCCAACGACCCGCCCCGCGCGCCTTGGCGGGACGGGCCTGCCGGTCACTTTTCTCGATCCCTCTCGATCAGCTTCAGCAGATCCTCGGGAATCGGCTCGCTCGCC
The DNA here is from genome assembly GCF_001950415.1 of Roseomonas sp. TAS13. Taxonomy (NCBI): domain Bacteria; kingdom Pseudomonadati; phylum Pseudomonadota; class Alphaproteobacteria; order Acetobacterales; family Roseomonadaceae; genus Roseomonas; species Roseomonas sp. TAS13. Next base: position 6,535 of record NZ_BDLP01000020.1, on the reverse strand, counting down.
ACATCATCGAACATGGTGTGCAAGCCCATCTGAAGCCACTTGTTGAAGGCTGCATCGGGGGCACTCTCCGAGTGCCGGCCGACTTCATCAGGCCCCCGACCGGCCAGCGGCATGGGACGTCCCTTTTTTTTCGGTTTTCCGTCCATTAACCGAAGATGGTTGCCCGATCCCCTTCATCGACCGCCAGGAAAGCGCGGCTCTTGCCCGAGGCGCCGCGGCGCGGCTGGGCCACCGCACGATTCGTCGCAGTGCGATTGCTGCTACCACGCTCCTCACCGGTCAGCCAGCGCTGCAGGGTCTGGCGGGCGCGGAAGACGCGGCACTTCGCGGTGCCGACGGCGCAGTTCATCGCCGCCGCAACCTCTTCATAGGACATGCCCTGCACCGTCACCATCACCAGGGCGGTACGCTGCTCAACCGGCAGGCGGGCCATGTGGATGCGCAACTCGCGCATTACGAGGCTGTCTTCCTGCGCGCCCGGGCGGGCAAAGGCGCTGCTCGGCACATCATCCAGATCCGCCGTCTCACGCTTGCGGCGGATGTCGGAGATGAAGCGGTTGCGCAGGATGCGGAACATCCAGGCGCCGAAGTTGGTGCCGGGAGTGAAGGAATGGCGTGCCGCCAGGGCTGAGGTCACGGCGGCCTGCACCAGATCGTCCGCATCGGCACGGTTACGCGTCAGTGCCAGGGCTTGCACCCGGAGCCGCGGCAATGTGGTGGTGAGCAGGTCGTGGAAGTTGAACTCACCTTCGTACGTCGCGGTCTGGATGTCGGCGGTCTGGCTCATCTCGCTACTCCGCATATCGTGGCCGGGAAAATCCGGCCTTCACGGGATCAATGCACGAGCTCGAAAATCGGTTGCCGCCAGGGAGGCGATTTTCTGGTTTTTTATGTTTCGCCTCGGATTCAATAAGTTAGGAGGTCAATCCTCCTTCTCCTGCGGGGCGAAGCTGGCTGCCAGCCGGACACGGGCGCGTGAGACGCGGGCCTTCAGCGTGCCCACCGCCACGCCCGCAATTCCGGCAGCCTCCTCATAGGAAAAGCCCAGGGCTCCGATCAGCACCAGCGCCTCGCGCTGTTCCGCCGGCAGGCCGGCCAGGGCATGGTCCAGTCCGGCGACTTCCAGGCGGGCATGCTGGCCGCCCTCCGCACGCTCCTCTTCCTCCGGCCGCACGGCCTCCAGCACCCGCCGCTCGCTCGCGCCGCGACGGCGGGTCTCGTAGAAAACATTGCGCAAGATGCTGAAACTCCACGCACGCAAGCTTGTTCCGGCCTGCCATTGCGCTTCCGCCCTCAGTGCCCGAACTAGGGCTTCCTGGACCAGATCGTCAGCGACGGAGACGTCGCGTGCCAGGAATCTTCCGAAGGCACGCAGATCGGGAAGAAGCTGTGCGAGACCGGCGCGGAAATCGGTGCTGAGTTGGTCCATTCTTGTCTTCGGTCGAAGGCGCGGAAGCGGCGCCGGTGAGGGAGTAGCACGATGAACGCTGTCACGCAGGGGGAGCTTCTCCGGGCCCTGCCCTACGCACGGCGCTATGCACGCGCTCTCGCGGGAGGGCAGGAGGCGGGCGACAGGCTGGTGGCGGAGGCGCTGCGCGCGGGGCTGCCGCAGGTGCCGGGCCACCTGGCTCTTTATGCGGGCGTGACCGCCAGGGTCGCGGAGGGCGAAGGCCAGCAGGGTGGCGAGAGGGGTGGCGGCACGATGGGCCTGCGCCAGCGGCAGCTTCTGCTCCTCACCGCTCTGGAGGATCTGCCGATTCGTGATGCGGCCCTGGTTGTCGGCATGGAACAGCCGGAAGCGGAAGCGGAGCTGGAGGCGGCGCATTCCGTTCTCCGGGCCACGGCCGCGACCGATGTGCTGGTGATCGAGGACGAGCCGATCATCGCCATGGACATCCGCCAGCTCGTGGAAGGCTGCGGCCACCATGTGGTCGGCATGGCCTCCGACGAGACGGAGGCGGTGGAACTGGCCCGGTCGCTGCGTCCCGGCCTGATCCTCGCAGATGTGAATCTGGGGCCCGGCGGGGACGGAATCACGGCGGTGGAGCGTATCCTCGGCGAGCAGAAGATCCCGGTCATCTTCGTCACCGCCTATCCGGAGCGTCTGCTCACGGCGGAACGGCTGGAGCCGGCCTTTATCATCAGCAAGCCTTTCGAGCCGGTGGCCTTGGCCATCGCCACCTACCAGGCCGTGTCCGGCGGCGTCCGGCTCAGCTGATCCCTTTTCCACCTGGCGGATGGCAGAGCGCCGCCGGGGGCATCGTCCAGGCATGAGGGCGGAGAGGGTTCCCCCGCCGCCCGCCGCCTGGGAATGGGTCTGGCCGTGACGCGCGGAACACGGCCGGAGCTTCCGAAGAATGCTCGGCAACTGGCCTTGGGGGCGCACGTTCACCGACCGCAAGGTTGAGGAACATTGCCATGCTTTACTGGACGGTTATCTTTCTGATCATTGCGCTGGTCGCCGGCGTGCTGGGCTTCGGCGGCGTGGCCTCCGCCGCCAGCGGCATCGCCAAGATCCTCTTCGTCATCTTCCTCGTGCTCTTCCTGATCTCGCTGGTCGCGGGACGCGGCTGGGTGTGACGTGTGGCGGCCGGCCCCCTTTCTGGTGCTCGCCCTCGGTGGCTTGGCCACCGGGGCTGCGCCGGCGCAGGAGGCCAGCCGCGGCAGCCAGTCAGGCGGCAGTGTCACACCGTCCAGCACGGAGGATGGAAGGCTGTGGTTCGATCCCACCCAGCTTCCCTCCTTCACGGGGGTGGTCGAGCGCTACCTCTTGAATCCCGAGGGCAAGATCGACCGGCTGCTGTTCCGCGAGGGGCCGCAAATCATCCTGCCCGGCCCTGTCGGCAGCGAGGTGGCTCGCAAGATCGAGCCAGGGCAGAGCATCGTCGTCTGGGGCATCCGGGCACGCAAGGCGCCGGTGATCATCATGCTGGCCTGGGCCAAGGACACCAACGCCAAGCCCCGCTTCGTGGAGCGGCCAAGCTGGGGTATCGGCGCCTATCGTTCCGGTCAGCAGGAGGTCGAGGTCTCCGGCCAGATCGTGGCACCTCTCTACACGCCGCAGGGCGACAGCATGGGGGTTATCCTGCAGGACGGGATGGTGATCCGCCTGCCGCCCAGCATCGCGGAGTTCATGGGAGATCGGCTCACGGTGGGACGGGAAATCGCCGCCTCCGGCCGTGGCGTCAGTGGCGAGCATGGCCGGGCGGTGGATGCCGAACGTGTCGGCGATAACCTAGCGGCGCTCGGTCCCCTGCCCGGCTCCGCGGAGAAACGTCCGTGAATCCACGCACCCGCGAGGTGCAGATCCAGACCGGTGCGTTGCGCGGCTTCCTGAAACTGTCCGGCGCCTACTTCTGGCAGGAGCGTTCCGCGCGCTGGATGGTACTGGGCCTCTTCGTGCTGACGCTGCTGCAGATCCTGATCCAGATCCGCTTCAACCTCTGGAACCGTGATTTCTTCAACGCGCTGGAGAATCGCGACCGGGATGCCTTCTTCTGGCAGATGTGGCTCTTCCTGCTGCTGGCCATCGCCTCGATGGTGACGGCGGTCTACCAGCTCTATGTGAAGCAGCTTACGCAGCTCCGCTGGCGGCAGTGGCTGACGCGGAAGCTGGTCGCGTCCTGGATGACCGACGCGCGGCACTACCAGATGGAGAAGGCGGGGGGCGCGGACAATCCAGACCAACGCATCGCCGAGGATGTCCGTGCCGCCACGGAGATGGCATTGGATTTTGCAACCGGCATCTTCAACGCCGTGGTGATGCTGATCGCCTTCATCGGTATTCTCTGGACGATTTCCGGGCCGCTCTATCTCACGCTCCTCGGACGCGATGTCGTGATCCCCGGCTACATGGTCTGGGCAGCGCTGATCTATGCGGTGGTGGGATCCGCCCTCACCTATCTCGTCGGGCGGCCAATGGTGATGCTGAATTTCCATCGTGCGTCGCGCGAGGCGGATTTCCGCTTCAGCCTGGTGCGGGCGCGCGAAAACAGCGAAGGCATCGCACTGATCGGCGGAGAGCGCGACGAGAGACGGTCACTCGATGGAATCTTCGCTCATACGGTCGCGGCGGTGAAGGCTCTGATGCAGAGCCAGCGCCGCCTGATGTGGCTGACGAGCGCCTATGGAATGCTGACCTATGTCTTTCCGACCGTGGTCGCGGCGCCGTCCTATTTCTCCGGCGCGATCACTCTGGGCGGGCTGATGCAGATCGGCTCCGCCTTCGGTTCGGTGCAATCGTCGCTGAACTGGTTCGTGGACAATTTTCCGCGCCTCGCCGAATGGCGCAGCAGCGTCGAGCGGCTTCTTACCTTCAACGAAGCGTTGAAGCAGGTGGAGGGGATGGTGTCACGCCCCGAGAACCCGGTGATCGCGCGCAGCATCGCCCGGGCAGGCCAGGAAGCCGAAAGCCTTTCCTTCCGCGATGTACAGGTGGCCTTCGCCGATGGCTCCGTGGTGATCGCTGAAGCCTCCGGCGAGATACGGGCTGGTGAGCGCGTGTTGATCAAGGGGGAATCAGGGACAGGCAAGAGCACGCTGTTCCGTGCTTTCGCTGGTGTCTGGCCTTGGGGAAGCGGCGAGATCCGCATGCCGCCGTCCGAGAGCACCATCTTCATGCCGCAACGTCCCTACCTGCCACTCGGATCGTTACGGAATGCCCTGGCCTATCCCCTGGGCGCGGAGAAGGCCAATGATGAGGTCAGTCGCGTGGCCTTGCGGCGCGTAGGGCTGAGCAAGCTTTGCGAGCGGCTCGATCAGGTGGAACGCTGGGATCAATTGCTGAGTCTGGGCGAGCAACAGCGTCTGGCATTCGCACGCCTGTTCATCCAGAGGCCGCGCTGGATCTTCATGGACGAGGCGACCGCAGCCCTTGATGAGGAGAACCAGAACGCGATGATGCGCATGCTGATCGAGGAACTGCCGGATTCATCGCTGATTTCCATCGGCCATAGGCCTGGACTGGAGTTCTTTCATCATCGGGTGCTGATGCTGCAACGTGGCCCCGAAGGCGCGAAGCTGGCCATTCCCCCGCGGCCCCAAGTGAAGCTGCGGCGGATCGGAGACCGTCTACCGCGATTGCAGAAATTGATGATACGGCGTCGCGTGCGAGAGGATGTTTAAGGTCCTTTCCGCCCACGCTAAACGCAAGACGACACCCCCTGGCCGCGCGTACGGGGGTATGTTGCGTGCTTGTGTGTGGGGGGGGGGTGTTGGGTAAGCGCGGCGACGAGGCCCATCTTCCGGCGCGGGCGGTGAACGTGCTGGGTCGGCGTGGAGCAAGGAGCTTCGGGCCGACATTATGGTCGACATTAGCGATGACGCGAAGGATGGCGGCTACCGGCGGGTCGAGGTCCTGACGGGGCCTGGCCGTCGCCGGAAGTGGTCGGACGACGACAAGGCGCGGATCGTGGCGGAGACGCTGGAGCCGGGTGCGGTCGTGGCTGAGGTGGCGCGGCGCTGGCAGGCCAGTTCGCAGCAGGTGTTCACATGGCGGCGGGAGATGCGGCGCACCGCGGTGGCGCCGCTGGACTTCGTGCCAATTGTGCCGGCGATGCCGCTAGCGACACCCGAGCCGATGGCCACGCGGGCATGTTCCTCGCCCCCGATCGAAGTCGAACTGGCCGGCGCCGTTCTGCGTGCCGTGCCTGGCACGGACGCGGACCTCCTGATGACGGTGCTGCGCGCGATCCGGGCATCGGCCGCATGATCGCACCGCCGGCTGGAGCGCGGATCCTGCTGGCCACGAAGCCCGTGGACTTCCGCAAGGGTGCGCACAGCCTGGCTGCGCTGGCAGCGGAGGTGCTGGGCGCTGATCCCTTCTCGGGCGCGGTGCTGGTATTCCGCTCGCGCCGTGCCGACCGCATCAAGATCCTGATCTGGGACGGGAGCGGCCTCGTCCTTGTCTGGAAGCAGCTGGAGGGCGGCGCGTTCCGCTGGCCAGCGATCGTGGATGGCGTGGTTCGTCTGACGCCGCTGGAGCTCTCGGCGCTGTTCGACGGCATCGATTGGCGCCGCGTCGGGGCGGTGAGGGAGATTCCCACGCCGAGCGCGCCTGCATAGAATCGGCGCGTGATGCGCGCCGCGGACGACGACACGCCGAGCCTGCCGGATGACCCCGCGGCGCTGCGGGCGCTGCTGCTCGAGGCGCGGGCGCAGGTCGACACGCTGGTGGCCGAGCGGGACGCGCTGGCGAGCCAGAACGAGCGGCTGCAGCACCTGCTGCTGAAGCTCAAGCGCCGGCAGTTCGGGACGAAGTCGGAGCGGCTCCCCGAGGACCAGCTGCTGTTCGCGTTCGAGGAGATCGAGGCGACGCTGGCCGGCAACGCGGCCGAGGCAGGCAAGGCGTCACCGACGCTCCGCGACAACGGGGCCAAGCGCCGCCGGGCCGGCCGCGGCCGGCTGCCCGCCCACCTGCCGCGCGTCGAGGTGGTGCTGGCGCCGGAGGCGACGGCCTGCCCCTGCTGTGCGGGCCCGCTGGTCGAGATCGGCGCCGATGCGTCGGAGCGACTGGACGTGATCCCCGCGAAGTTCC
>NZ_BDLP01000019.1:0-28627 GCF_001950415.1 Roseomonas sp. TAS13 | reverse complement strand
ACATCGTCGAGACCGGCAACGATAGTTGGCGATTCAAGAACCGCGCCTGAACGCCCCCTCAACACACCTCACAAGAGGGTCCCTTTTGCGTGCCGATCTGGGGTCCCAATTCAGTGCCGATTGACAGCCCCCGCCGCGACGCGTCAGCGCGGAGGGCGGCAACCGGTATGCCACCCGGGCGCTGGCCTCGGCGGCCCTGAACATCGCCTCTGCCGCCGTGGACAGCCGGCACCCCACCGCCGTCTCAGAGAGCTGGGGCCTTGCCCGCTTGGTCCGCTCCGGCCTGCTGACGGAAAGCGAGGTGATCCGCGTGGTGGATGAGGCGCTGCAACGCGCCGGCAAGCCCAAGGGCGAAGGCGCGGCGATCGCCGCCTGGGCCGTGAAGCACCGCGAGGACACCGGCACGCAACCGAGCATGGAGGGCAGCCGGTGATGGACGGATCGCAGATGCCGCCGGATATGGACGGGGCGGAGAACGCCTCGGCTTCTGGTGCCGATGATCTCGCGCTGGAACTGGCACGGCTGGCGAAGCTCTCGCGGGCAGAGTTCGCCCAGCAGCGCCGCGCGGCGGCCAGCCGGCTCAACATGCCGGTCAAGGATCTGGAGCGGGAGGTGAAAGCCCTGCGCCAACAGGTCACCCGCAAGCGACAGGAGGCGGAGCGCGAGCGGCAACGGCAGGCACCCGGCGCGGTGATCTGGCCGCCCGGTTTCCGGATGGAGGAGCGCGGCCTCGTCTTCATGGGCGGAGACGAGGACGCGGAGCCCGAACTGGTCTGCGCGCCCTTCCAGATCCTGGGCGAGACGCGCACCGCCACCGGCACCGGCTGGGGGCGCTACATGACCTGGTTCGACCGGGACAGGAACCGCCAGATCTTCGTGCTGCACGATCGGCTGCTGGTCTCGGATCCCGGGGTCCTGGAGGCAGCGCTCGCGGACCAGGGGCTGCGGATCAGCGGCCGGCCGAATGCACGCCTGCTGCTGCGCCAGGCCATTGCCGAAGCGGAGACGGACGCCCGCGTCACCACCGTCCCGCACACCGGCTGGCACCAGGAGGGCGGCAAGCCCGTCTTCGTGCTGCCGGGCGGCGAGGCCTTCGGGCCGAATGCCGGGCGGGTGGTGTTGCAGAACGAGCGTACCGGGAGCGGGGCGAGCTTCACGCCGGCGGGGAGCCTGGAGGACTGGCAACAGCAGGTCGCGCACTATGCTGAGGGCAACGACCGGCTGGCGCTGTTCCTCTCCGCCGCCTTCGTGGGTCCTCTCCTGGACATCGCCAGCGAGCCCAGCGGCGGGCTGCACCTGATCGGCAAGAGCCAGTCCGGCAAATCCACCGCCGCCTTCGTTGCCGGCAGCGTGTGGGGTCGCGGTGACCGGGACGGGCAGGTCCGGCAATGGCGTGCCACCAGCAACGGCCTGGAGGGCGTGGCGGCCGAGACCTCCGACACGGTGCTGATCCTGGACGAGATGGGGCAGGCCCACGCTCAGGAAATCGGGTCCATCATCTACACGCTGGCGAATAACAGCGGCAAAGCCCGGGCCAACCGCAACGGCGATGCCCGCGAACGCAAGACCTGGCGCACCCTCTTTCTCAGCACCGGCGAGGTGACGCTGGCCGCGAAGATGGCCGATGCCGGCAAGAAGACCATGGCCGGGCTGGAAGTGCGGCTGGTGAACCTGCCGGCCGATGCCGGGGCAGGCATGGGCGTGTTCCAGCAGCTCCACGACCTGCCGAACCCGGCCGCGCTGGCCAACCACCTGCGCGACGCGGCCCGGACCCACTACGGCACCGCGGCGCGGGCTTTCCTGGCGAAGCTGGCCAAGGACCGGGCAGAGGATCCGGAGGCGTTGCGGAGTTGGATCGCGGATGAGCGGGCAGCCTTCGTCGCAAAAAATGTGGCGGCTGATGCCGACGGGCAGGTCCGCAGCGTGGCCGGTAGGTTCGCCCTGATCGGCGCCGCCGGCGAGTTGGCGCAGATGTACGGGGTCCTCCCCTGGCAGGCGGGCGAGGCCATGCGGGCTGCGGCGGCATGCTTCCAGGTGTGGCTCGCGGAGCGCGGCGGCAGTGGATCGGGCGAGGACGCCCAGGCCGTGTCGCAGGTGCGGGCCTTCATCGAGGCACACGGCGCCAGCCGCTTCGAGCTGGTCGGTGGCGGCATCGACACCGGTATTGACCCTCGCACGGTCAACCGGGCCGGGTTCCGGCGGAAGGACGGCGACGGATGGGAGTATCTGGTTCTCCCGGAAGTCTGGCGGAACGAGGTGTGCCGCGGGCTGGATCCGAAGCGGTCCGCCGACACGCTGGCCGCCGAGGGGTTCCTGCTGGGTTCGACCGAACGACACCGGGCGGCGTCAGAGCGCATCCCGGGGCACGGACGGCTGAGGGTCTACGTGATCAGCGGCAAGATCCTGGAGGGCGAGGATGAGTGAGGCTGCCCGTCGGTTCGCGAACGCCCGCGCTGCGCGTATCGCCCGTGATGCGGCCGAGATGGAGCGCGACCACGCTCAGCTTGGCAGTGCGGGTGCGAATGTCACCCCTGGAACCCGTAGTGAGAGTGGAACCCGTGGAACCCGTGCGGAACCCGGCGTGGGTTCCACGGGTGACACGCAAAAAACGGCAGATTTCCGCCAGTTTTCGGAGGTTGGAACCCGTGGAACCCCTGGAACCCGTGAAAATCATAAAGTCCTGTTGGAAAACCGCGTTTCGTCTGCCTGGGGCCTGACTTCGGAGGAACGCGAGGCCGGTCTCCGACGCTTGAACGGTGAGGGGCAGCACGACGCCCCGGAGGCCCTGGCCCTAGCCCAGCACTACGCGGCACCGGCGGAGGCCGCACCTCCAGCCGGCCGCGATCCGCTGGCCGCCGGGTTGCTGCGGGGGTTCTACGCCCATCGGCAGGTGCAGGAGCCGCAGCCCAGCCAGGCTAGGCCACCCAGGGTCGAGGCCTGTTCCTGCTGCGGCGGCACCCGCTGGTGGCAGGAGGCCCGGAACCCGACCGGCTGGCGCTGCTGGCGGTGTCACCCGGGGGATCACCTGCGGCCCGAGGAACGGGAGGAGCGGCAGGGATGAGCCAGGAGGAAGCGGCTCAGTTGGATCGCATCCTCCGCCCAGGCCATGTGCTGACGGCCGAGGACGTGCGGTTACTGTCCCAGCAGCTGGAGCCACGTTGGAAGGTCCGGGCCCGGCGCTACGAGCAGCGGGACGCACTGATCCGGCAGGTGCGACACCAGTTCTTCCCCGGCGACTTGCGGCAGTCTGCGAAGCAGATGGAGCAGGCGCTGGTGCAGTACCTTGATGGTCCAGGACGATGGGAGAAGGATCTGTCGGCACTGCCGGACACATCGTCACCACGGCATGTGGCTCTGCATGCGGTCCTGCGTGCGCTGAAGGGTAAGACGCTCGGCTCGGAGCAGCTCTTCAATGTCTTCTGCAACAAGCGATCACCTTGGAAATTCAAATAGTTAAGTCTCCGAGTTTGTAGTCCTGCACTGCATTCTCTCCAAATCAGAGGAGAGATTGCAGTGTCTTCCAGCACCCCCACCAAGACCACCGCGGCCAACGAGGTCTATCGGGCCGCCTACAAGTCCGGCGCAGCGGCCGAGCGTGCCCGCTGGCAGGCGATCCTCGGCTCCAGCGAGGCCAGCACCAATCGAGCCCAGGCCATCCACCTCGCGGCCAACACCGGCATGTCGGCCGGGGAAGCGATCTCTATCCTGCGTCTCGCGGCCGGCGATGTGAGCGAGAGCCGCTTCGCCCACCTCAGCGACGGCAGCGCTGCGGCGCAGATCCTGCGAGCCGGCGATATCGCCCGCGGTCGAGTGAGCTGAGGCCAGCACCATGACCCTCGCGGAAATCCTCGCCCTTCACCCGAAAGGCGCCGACGCGGCCACGCTGCGCGACGCCATCACCCACGCCCAGGATCTGCGAGCCAGTCTGCTGCAGCGGGCCGGCGAGCTGGAGCAGACGCGACGCAACGGCCTCCTGACCCTGGAAGCCACGGACATCCTGCAGGCTTCCAGCGCCGCCACCGAGGCACGTCTCGACGCGGACCGGATCGAGGCCCTCCTGCCGGCCATGGAACAGGACTGGCGCACGGCGTCGGGCCAGGAAGCGCTCGCCGAACTGCGGGAGGCCGTGAAGCCTGTCGCCGACGCGGTCGCCGCTCTGGAAGCCTGGAAAAAGGATCTGGCCACCATCCGCAAGCTTATCGGCAAGGGCCTCCGGCTGCAGGACGCCGCCGCCGCCGCCCGGCAGAGCTACCTGAGCCAGGTAGACGACAGCTACCGCCGCAGCGAGGTGATGGCAGCCGGCCCCCTCGGCGTCACGGTGCCGGCGATGCCCGACACGCTCCCCCGCCAGCTCTTCCCGAACTGGGAACTGACGGAGGAAGACCTGTGAGCGACCCCATGAACGAGATCGTCACGGTCACTGTGGCTCCGGGCGAGAGGGTCGTGCTGGACCCGCACCCCAGCGGCATCGCGGGCATGCCGCCGTTGACCCTCTACGGTGGCGATCAGCTACGTGTGACGCTGGCGGAAGCCGAGCGGCTCTACCATCGGCGCAAGGTGGTCGGCATGCGCAGCGGCACGGTGAAGCCTGCCGACGCCGCCGCAGAGCCGACAGGGCCGGCCTTCATCATCGGCAACAGCCCGCCGCTGCAAGGCGTCCAGGCCGCCATGGCCATCGCTGCTGCCCAGCGGCGCGCCCTTGAGGAGGCAATCGAGCTGGACCAGGCGCAAGCCATGGAGCGGGATGCCGAGCGGGACAGGCAGGAACGCGGGCAAGGCGCTTATCGTCGCGGGCAGGTCCGCATCATCCAGACGGCGGCCGACAGCGTTGGCGCCTTCTCGGATCGCTTCGATTGGGAGGCGCCGTGATGCTCTCCGCAGAACATTCGGCGCACCGATCCTTGTTGAGGGAGGGATAACCCATGTCCGGATCCGCAACCGCCCTCCAGGTCCGCATCACGGCCAAGGACGACGCAAGCGCCGCCCTCACGCGCATCGGGCTGAACGCGAAAGTCGTCGGCGGCCAGTTCTCGAAGCTCGGGGATCAGTTCCGGTCGATCGGGTCGAGCGGCTTCAGTCGCGTGGCGCAGCAGGTCAGGGAGACCAGCCGGAGCTTCGAGAGGCTCGTACCTGCGATGGGTGCGGTCACGGGGGCCGCCTCTGTTGCCGGCGTGGTCGCCGCGACGGGACGCTGGGCGCAATTCGGTGCCGCGATCGGTCGGACAGCCTACCGCACCGAGACGACCGCCCGGAACCTGACCGGGATGCAGGCCGCCGCGGAAGCCATGGGCTCGTCCGCCGAGGATCTGACGTCGGGCCTGAAGATCCTGGGCGACGCAGCGGCTGACGCGCTGGGTGGCCGGAACAACGATGCGCTGATGATCTTCAATCAGTTCGGCATCGGCATCCAGCGTGCCAACGGCAGCGCCAAGTCCGGCGCCGAGATGTTCGATAGCATTGCCGACGCGATGGCTCGCCTCACCGATCCGAAGATGCAGGCGCGCTTTGCGGCGTATCTTGGTCTGCCTGAGAGCCTGATCCCCGTGCTGCGCAAAGGCTCCGCGGCATTTCGCGAGCAGCAGAAGATCGCGGAAAGCTATGGGGCGACCATCGGTCAGGACGGGGTCAAGGCATCCGAGCGCTTCATGGATGCGCAGCGCAGGATGGGCTGGGCCTTCACCGGTCTCGGGGACAGCATCTTTCAGACCGTCTCGCCTGCCCTTGCCGGCCTGATGCGGCAGTTCGCAGACTTCATCGGCCTCAACCGTCTCACCTGGGCGAAGGCGATCAAGACGGGTTTCACCTGGATCACCGACGCGGTGAAGGACGGCTACAAGAAGTTCAAAGACTGGATCGATGACGGCGGCTGGGACCAGATGAAGGCCAGCCTGAGCGAGCTGGGAGCATCCTTCACCAGCATCAGCACGGCGGTCGGCGATGTCGGCAAGGCGGTCTCCGAAGGGCTGCCAGGCTTGCACAGCTTCCTGGCGGAGATCCAGGGCATCCTCGACGTCTACAATCGCTGGGAGAAGAAGTTCGAGGAGTTCCAGCGCGGCCCCGTCATGCGCTTCCTGTTCCCCGATCTGGCGGTGAACAAGACCAAGGAGCAGCAGGAACAGGAGGGCGCACCTAAAGGTCGCGTCTGGTCTGCTGGCGATGCCGTCGGTGAAGCGATGATCAAGCTCCAGCGTCAGTTCGAGGCCATCTTCATCACCCGCGCCAAGCCGCAGCCGCAGAATGGAGGATACCCGTCAGGAGCCGCGCTGCGTCGTGCCAACGACCTCCCAAGCTCCGGCAGGCGCGTGTCGTCCCTAGAGCCGGACATCGAGCGCAAGATCCGTGAGGATGCGGCCAAGGAAGGCGTGCCGGCCGACCTCGCCGTGAGCGTCGCGAAGATCGAAGGCGGTCGCGCCGGTGGCAGGGACCTGATCAGCCCAGCCGGTGCCATTGGCCAGATGCAATTGATGCCCGGTACTGCTCGCGAACTTGGCGTCGATCCGAACGATGTGGACGAGAACATCCACGGCGGCGTGCTGTACCTGAAGAAGCTCCTGAAGCAGTTCAACGGCAACCAGCGTGCTGCTGCCGCGGCCTACAATGCTGGCCCGGCAGGCCGGGGCGTGGCCGACTTCGCCAGGAGCGGTGACGCCTCGGGCATGCCGCTTGAAACGCAGCGCTACATCCAGAGCCTGGATCGGCTGATGCCGCCTAATGGCTCCGGGAGCGGGGGCTACGTTCACGGCCGCGACGCGGACCGACCGATCGGCAAGCCGCAGCAAACCTCGCAGCGGGTGCCTGTGGATGTGACGGTGCGGCTGGCGGGGAACTTCCCGGCTGGCACCACCGCCACCGCCAGGACGCCAGATGGCACCCGCGTCGCACGGGCGATGGATGGGGGGATGGGCTGATGCGGCACCTTCGATCCCTGGCGATCCCGATCGAGTATGCGCCGCTCGCCATGTCCTGCCTGGAGAAGATGCCGGAGGGCCAGATGGCCCCCCGGTTTCCCATGGTGGTGTGCGGCGATGTCGCCGTCATTCCCGTCATGGGCTTCCTCGTCTCGCGACGGGATGACTTTCCCGAGGTCGCCAACCTCACCGGTCATGACGAGATCCAGCAGCACCTCGCCTCTGCCCTGCACGATCCGCAGGTGAGAGGCATCGCCCTCCTGGTCGAGAGTATGGGGGGCGATTTCGGGGAGTTGTCCGGGCTGTGCGACGCCATCAGCGCGGCGAAGGGCACGAAGCCGATTTGGGCCGTGGTGAAGAACGTCTGCCTCGGCGCGGCCTATGCCATCGCCTCGGGAGCGGATCGGATCCTGCTGCAGCGTGGGGGTGTCATCGGCGGCGTCGCTGGTTGCGTCGCCTGCACACCCCGGCCGGGCGACAGTTCCCCTGTCACGTTCGAGCCTATGCTGGCTGATGACGCCGCCAACCTGGAGACGCTCCGACAGGTGGTGAGCCGGAACCGCGGCATATCCCTGGACACGCTGCGGGGCTGGTCAGGTATCGGTCACACCGCCCTGGAAGCAGTCCCCGCCGGCCTGATCGACGCCATCCAGGACGAGACGGATGCGCTGACGGCACTCGCTGTGTCCTTGCGAAAGGGCAATCGCCCGTGAGCAACCCCACGATCCTCCCAGACATCTGCCCGCCGACCGGGAGGGTAGGTGTGTCCCTAGGGCAACACAAGCGCCCGGCGCATGGCCGGGCACCCCACCCATGCCCCCCCGGTCTGGGTCCTTCCTGACCCCTCCCCCGGACGCGGGGAATTCGCGACCCCGCGTCTTCCCTAGCTGCAAAACCCAAAATGTGGGTAACGACCCCCGGAGGTAACATGCCGACCTGTTCGCAGGCGGAGTTCGCACGGCTCCACAACGTCAGCCGCAAGACCGTCACCGACTGGAAATCTCGTGGCTATCTCACGCTTTCCGGTGGTCAGGTGGATGTCGAGGCATCGAATGCCCGCCTCTCCGCCGCCGGCCGCTCCAGGCTGAACCCCGCTACCCTCAAGCCCCGGATCGTGCGGACACTGCGGACAGGTAACGCCGATAGGTCCGCAGCCAAGCACGGCTTGTCCGCAGCGGCCCGGCAGCAGCACGCCGAGTTGTACCCCGACGTGCTGGACCTCTCGACCCTGGCCGGCCCCAGCACCGCCGGCGACATCGCCTTGCCGCTGCTGGTCCACCTGCCGCCCGAGACGGTGCGTCCCCTGGTGGAGAGTATCCTGGCCCAGATCCGGGCGGGCGCTGTGGAACTGGCGGACGACAGGCAGGAGCCGCCTGGCGGCCTGACGACCTGGGCTGAGCACCCCTGGTTCACCGAGCCGGTGCTATCGGATGCGGAGTGGCAGGAGTTGGTGGGGGAGGCACAACACACCACGTTCTAACCCCTGCAAAGTGTGGGGGTGATTGTGGGGTGGTTCGCTTTGGTGAGGCTCAAACCGGCAGAAAACCTGCCGGAATGGCGTCCCCTAGGGGATTCGAACCCCTGTTGCCGCCGTGAGAGGGCGGTGTCCTAGGCCTCTAGACGAAGGGGACGTGGCCATCGGTGAGGTGGCTTCTATCGGAGCCTCTGCCGGGGATCAAGCCATCTCGGGCCGCTTATTTGCATCCCTGCCTCGCGTGGGTGGGTCTTCACGCGGAAACCGTTCCAGGCGTGGGCAGGGCCGGCCGATTCACTCCGTGGGGCGCAGCTCGCCCAGCACCCGGCCGGAACGCGGGTCCAGCAGCAGCACGCGCTCGCCCTGCGGCCCTTCGACCCAGACCGCCACCCGGTCCCCCGCACCGGCCAGGCCGCGGATGCGGGTGCCCGCCGGCTGTCCCAGCCCGCCCTCGATCCTCTGGGCGGATGGCGTGGCGGCGGACATGCGCTGGACGATCACCGCGATCAGCCCCACGGTGCCCGCGACAATCAGAACTCCCATGACGATGACGAGCACCTTGAGCGCGCGCAATCAGACCCCCGATCTTTCCCTGGATTTCATCGCCACGCCGGAACAGGCGGGGCAGCGCCTGGACCGCGTCCTGGCGGAGGTGTCAGGGGCATTGTCCCGATCCCGTGTCAAGGCGCTGATCGAGGCCGGAGAGGCGCTGCGGGACGGCCAGCCCGTGGCCAACCCTTCCGAGGCCGTGCGGCCGGGGGCCCGCTACATCCTGCATGTCCCGCCACCGGAGCCGGCGACGCCGCAGGCCCAGGCGATCCCGCTCACCATCCTGTACGAGGACCCGCACCTGATCGTGCTGGACAAGCCGGCCGGGCTGGTCGTGCATCCCGCGCCGGGCAACCTGGACGGCACCCTGGTGAACGCCCTGCTGGCCCATGCCGGGGAGGAGCTGACGGGCATCGGCGGCGAGAAGCGGCCGGGCATCGTGCACCGGCTGGACAAGGACACCAGCGGCGTGATGGTGGTGGCGAAGTCCGAGGCAGCGCACCATGCGCTGTCGGAGGCCTTCGCTTCCCGCGACCTGGACCGGGAATACCTGGCGCTGGTCTGGGGCC
This sequence comes from Roseomonas sp. TAS13, assembly GCF_001950415.1. Classification (NCBI taxonomy): domain Bacteria; kingdom Pseudomonadati; phylum Pseudomonadota; class Alphaproteobacteria; order Acetobacterales; family Roseomonadaceae; genus Roseomonas; species Roseomonas sp. TAS13. Next base: position 19,127 of record NZ_BDLP01000019.1, on the reverse strand, counting down.
TGCCCTCCCCCGGCAGGGGGGAGATCGAGGGCGATATCGGCCGCCATCCGATGGACCGGAAGCGCATGGCCGTGGTCACGCGGAACGGCAAGCACGCCCTCACCCGCTATGCCACGGAACAGGCCTGGGCGGCCGCCTGTGCCCTGCTCCGCTGCCGGCTGGCGACCGGGCGGACCCACCAGATCCGGGTCCACCTCTCGCACAAGGGCCATCCGCTGGTGGGGGACCCGGTCTATCTCCGCCGCACCCCGGCCTCGGCGAAGTCGCTCGGCCCGGAGGCGCGGGAGGCCCTGCTGGCCTTTCCGCGGCAAGCCCTGCACGCCGCCACGCTGGGCTTCCGCCATCCCGTGACCGGGGAGGCGCTGAGCTTCTCCGCCCCCCTGCCGCCGGACATGGCGGCCCTGCTGGACGTGTTGAAGCGCGACGGAGAGTAACCCGACTGTGACAGTCGGTTTTTCTTGCAAACAAAGGGCGAACGCGCTAAAAACTCGCTGCGCCGCCGCAGCCAGGTGCCGCTTTGAGGCGTTAGTCGCGGAGACATGTTCCGACGTGACCGGAGCGACCGCGACGCGCTGGGCCTGGCAACGGATGGGCACATTCCACAGCGGTCTCAGAGCCAGCCGTCACGGGGGCTCCTGAAACCGGAGAGGAGGCGAGTACATACATGGCTTCCACTTCCATGATTCCAATGGCTCCCGAGGGCAATCTTTCCCGCTACCTCCAGGAGATCCGCAAGTTCCCGATGCTGGCGCCGGAGGAGGAGTACAACCTCGCCAAGAGCTGGAAGGACAAGGGGGACGAAGGGGCCGCACACAAGCTCGTCACCTCCCACCTCCGCCTCGTCGCGAAGATCGCCATGGGCTACCGCGGCTACGGCTTGCCGGTGGGCGAACTGATCAGCGAAGGCAACGTCGGCATGATGCAGGCGGTGAAGCGGTTCGACCCGGACCGTGGCTTCCGCCTCGCCACCTATGCCATGTGGTGGATCCGCGCCGCGATCCAGGAATACATCCTGCACTCCTGGTCTCTGGTGAAGATGGGCACCACTGCCGCGCAGAAGAAGCTGTTCTTCAACCTGCGCCGGCTGAAGGGCCAGATGGCCGCGTTGGAGGAAGGCGACCTGCAGCCGGAGCAGGTGGAGAAGATCTCCCGCGTGCTGCAGGTGCCGGAACAGGACGTGATGTCCATGAACCGCCGCCTTGCCTCCTCCGACCAGAGCCTGAACGCGCCCGTGCGCGCCGACAGCGAGGGCGAGTGGCAGGACTGGCTGGTGGACGAGGGCGAGAGCCAGGAGAGCGAACTCGCGGACCGGGAGGACATGTCCAACCGCCGCTACCTGCTCGACACGGCGCTGAAGACGCTGAACGAGCGTGAGCGCCATATCCTGATCGAGCGCCGGCTGAAGGACGAGCCGACCACGCTGGAGGAGCTTTCGCAGCAGTACAACATCTCGCGCGAGCGCGTCCGCCAGATCGAGGTCCGCGCCTTCGAGAAGCTGCAGAAGTCGATGAAGAACCAGATCGCCGAGCAGCGTCTGGCCATCACCTGAACCATCGCCGTGGCGGGGGCTCTCCGGCCCCTGTCGCGAGCGGCCCGGATGTGAATGATCGGGTGGCGAACGGCGGGGAAACCCGCCGTTCTCGATTCCGGTGCTCCTTTCAGCCTGCCATCCCCTGTCCCGGCAGCAGATCCGCGGCCTGAACCGCTGCCGCGCCGCCCGATCTCGCCTAAGGAGATCGGGAGGACGAAAGGATAGGGTGCATGGAACGGCTGGAGGTGTCGGAGACAGCGGAGCAGGCCCGGACCGCCCCTCGCCCGCGGCGTCAGCGCTTCCGGCGGCTGCGGCGGCTCCCCCTGGTGTCGCCGCGCCTCTGGCTGCGCCGCATGGTCTTCTGGCTCGGCGCCGTGCTGGTGGGCCTCGTGGCCATCGCCTTCGCTGCCCTGGCCGATCGGGCGGGAGAGGGCTTCCACCGCCTGGTCACGCACTGGCCGCTGCTGGCGCTGGTGGTCTCGCCCGCCTGCTTCGCCCTGGCCAGCTACCTGACCCGCACCGTCTTTCCCGGCGCCCAGGGCAGCGGCATCCCCCAGGTCATCGCCACGCTGCACATGGACGACCCGAGGCTCGTCGCCCGGATCCTTTCGTTGCGGATCGCGGTGGGAAAGGTCCTGCTCACGCTGCTCGGCCTGCTTGGCGGCGGCTCGATCGGGCGCGAAGGGCCGACCGTGCAGGTCGGCGCCTCGATCATGCAGGCGCTGGCCCAGCGGCTGCACCTCCCCCGGCCCGAGACCCACCGTGCCATGGTGCTGGCGGGTGGTGCCGCCGGCGTCGCGGCCGCCTTCAACACCCCGCTGGCGGGAATCGTCTTCGCCATCGAGGAGCTCAGCCATTCCTATGAGGGCCGCACCAGCGGCAATGTCCTGACCGCCGTGGTGATCGGCGGCGTGGTCAGCCTGGCCCTGGTCGGGAACTACACCTATTTCGGCGTCACCCAGGTGGATCTGCCGATGGGCGCCGCCTGGGCCGCCGTCCCGCTCTGCGCCGTGCTGGGCGGGCTCTGCGGCGGCGTCTTCAGCTGGATGCTGGTGCGCGCCTCGGCCGGCCTGCCGGGGCTGGCCGGGCGCCTGCTGGCGCGCCATCCGGTGGGCTTCGCCGCGCTCTGCGGGCTGCTGGTGGCACTGATCGGGCTGGCCAGCGGCGGCCTGACCTATGGCACGGGCTATGCCCAGGCGCGGGGGCTGATCGAGGGGGAGACCACCCTTCCGGCCAGCTATTTCGTGTCCAAGCTGCTGGCGACGGTGGTGTCCTATTGCAGCGGCATTCCCGGCGGCATCTTCGCGCCCTCCCTCTCGGTGGGGGCCGGCTTCGGCGCCACGCTGGCGGAGTTCCTGCCGGTCGCGCCGCTGGGCGCCATGGTGCTGCTCGGCATGGTCGCCTATTTCTCCGGCGTGGTGCAGGCGCCGATCACCGCCGCCGTCATCGTCATGGAGATGACCGACGGGCAGAACATGATCATCCCGCTGATGGCCACTTCCTTTATCGCGACCGGCGCCTCTCGCCTCATCTGCCGCCGCCCGCTCTACGGCGCCCTGGCGCATCGTTTCCTGAACGTGATGGAGCGCCGCTGAGGCGGCCGCGGGGGCCTGTGCCGGGCGTCCCGGCGCACCGGAGGCACGCCGGACCGGCTCCGGCGCCGCCACGGAGGTTCGACATGGCGGGCGAAGGGGTGCAGACCTGCCTGCCGCCCGGGAGCACGACAATGGGAATCGCCACATCCGGATATGCGACGGCCTGGATGCTGCTCATCCTGGCCGGGGTCGCCAACATCGCGGGCTATGCCTTCGACCTGTATCAGCCGTTCTGGTGGTTCGACCGCGTGCTGCACGGCTGCACCATCCTCGCCATCACCTTCTGGCTCGCCATCGTCGTCTTCGGCCGGTTCCTCCGGGCGGCGCCGCCGCAGCCGGTTCTGGCCTTCTTCCTTCTCGCCAGCGTCGGGATCGCGATCGGGGCGCTGTGGGAGGTCGCCGAGTGGGGCTTCGACCAGTTCGCGCCGGGCAATGTCATCAAAGGCAAGCACGACAGCATCCTGGACATCGTCATGGACACGCTCGGGGCGGTGCTCGCCGGCTTGCTGGCCGTCCGGTTCCTGCGGCCTCGCGGGGATGTCATCCCCGGCCGCGGCGCGGGTTCCGTCCGGTGAGGGGCGGCCGGGCGCGCCAGTGTCGTCACCAGCATACGCCGGGCATGGCCCGGACCATGGGGGCCTGATGTTCTTCGATAGCTGGTTCGGGCTGCTCCGGGTCCTGGTGGTCGGAACCCTCGCCTACCTGGCCCTGGTGGTGTTGCTGCGCACCTTCGGCAAGCGCACCCTGGCCAAGCTCAACGCCTTCGACCTGGTCGTCACCGTGGCACTGGGCTCCACCCTGGCCACCGTGCTGCTCAGCAAGTCGGTGGCCCTGATGGAGGGGCTGCTGGCCTTCGTGCTCCTGGCCGGGCTGCAATACGTGGTCGCCTGGCTTTCGGTCCGGTCTCAGGGCTTCAGCGACCTGGTGAAGTCGGAGCCGACCCTGCTGCTGCACCGGGGGCAGTTCCTCCGGGGGGCGATGCGCGCCCAGCGCATCACCGAGGCGGAAGTCCTGGCTGCCCTTCGCGGCTCCGGGGCTTCCGAGCCCCGGCAGGTCGCCGCCGTGGTGCTGGAGACGGATGGAAGCCTGAGCGTCGTCCGGGATGCCAGCGGGCATGGCGAGATCGGCAGCCTGGCCAGCATCCATGATGTCCGCGACGAAGCCGGGTAAGGCGTCCCCGGAACATCCCCGGGGCGCGGCCGCCCCAACGGCCCCGTGCGCGATGCCGGGCCGCTGAAGCCGGAACTTCCGCCGCCGGGCATCACTCCTCCCGCGGGTCCGGCCCACGGGTCGTGGCCTGTACCGGCTCCACCGCCTGGGGCCGGTTCTCGGCGGCGGCGCGATAGATGGTCTCCATCAGCCGCATGTCGCGCAGCCCTTCCTCGCCCGGCGTGTGCGGCGGCTCGTCGGCCAGGATGCGTTCGGAGAAATGGTCGATCTCCAACGCGAACTGGTTCTTGTGCTGGATCTTGCGCTCCTCCTGCCCGACGACGTTGCCGGACTTGCGCGACACGATCAGGCGCTGCCCGACATAGGAGAAGGCATCCGGCATCTCGACGGTCCCGCCCTCGAAATGCAGCCGTAGCGTCTTGTCGTTGAAGGCGCCATAGGAGGAGAGGCAGTTCGCCATCACGCCGGACGGGAAGCGCAGGCCGAAGCTCATGCTTTCCTCCACCTCCTTCCAGCGCTCGTCGCCCGGCGGGCTGTAGCGGCGCGCGGTGATCTCCACCGGCTCCTCGCCAGTGATGTAGCGCGTGGCGTTGAGGCAGTAGAGCCCGATATCCGGCAGCGCCCCTCCCCCGGCCAGGGCCTTGGAGTAGCGCCATTGCGGCCCCGGCCCGTTGGCCTGGACGTTGGTCGCCTCGATGAAGCGCAGCCTGCCCAGCTCGCCGGACCGCACCAGCGCGATCGCCGCGCGGTTGTAGGGCTCGTACTGGCAGCGATAGGCGACCATCAGCCTGACGCCCGCCCTGGCGCAGGCCTCGACCATTTCCTGCGCCTCGGCGGCGGTGTTCGCCATCGGCTTCTCGCAGAGCACGTGCCTGCCGATCGCCGCCGCGCGCAGCGTGTATTCGCGGTGCATGCCGTTGGGCAGGACGACGTAGACCGCCTTCACCTCCGGCAGGTCGCGCAGCGTCTCGAAATCCGCGTAGCCCAGCACCGCGGTTTGCGGAATGCCGTATTGACGCGCCACCACGCTGCCCTTCTCGGGGCTGCCGGTCACGAGCGCCGCCGGATAGGAGCTCCTGCACTCGGCGAAGGCGGGCAGGATCTCCTCCAGGCTCAGCCTGCCCAGCGCCACGACGGCATAGCCCAGGCGCTCCCCCGGCGCGCGCGGCGCGGGCGGGGGCGGCGTGCGCGGCTCCGCCTCGCTGCGCCAGTTCGGGAAGACGACCCGGCCGTTCTGCACCCGACCAATGTCCATCTCCGACGGGGCCGGATAGCCCGGCGCCCCGCTGGATGCCCCGCCCGCCGCGCCGATGGCGAGGCCCATGGCCGACAGGCCGGAGGCGCGGATCAGGCCGCGCCGCATGGCGGAGAAGCTGTCATCGGGCATGGCGGGGGTCTCCGGTTCCGTCCCCCCTCAACGTCCCGCCCCTCCGGGCGGTTCCGCCGGGGCGGTGGCCCCCGTCTCACGGCGGCGTGCCCGCTCCCCCCGGAAGGCGCGGGCGGCGGATCAGAGGCCCGCGAGATGCGCCGTGGCGAGCGCGGCTTCCTGCCGGTGGACCAGGGTGGAGACGCTGGCCTGGAAGACATGCAGGAAGGTGCCGGGATGGATGCCGATCCAGAGCGTCAGTAGCACCAGCGGCGCGAAGATCAGCTTCTCCCGCACCGAAAGGTCCAGGAGCTGGCGCAGTTCGGTCCGCTGCAGGCGGCTGAACACCACGGCCCGGTACATGCGCAGCATGTAGGCGGCGCCCAGGATCATGCTGCTGCCGGCCGCCAGGGTCAGCCAGGGGCTGATCTTCCAGGCGCCGACCAGCACCAGGAATTCGCCGGGGAAGGAGGCGGTGCCGGGCAGCGCCATGGCGGCCAGGGTGAAGATCATCGCCACCACGGCGTAGGCCGGCATGACCTTCGCGATCCCGCCGAAATGCCCGATGTCGCGCGAGCGCACGCGGTCCTGCAGCACGCCGATGCAGAGGAAGCCGGCGCCCGAGACCACGCCATGGGCCAGCATCTGCAGCAGCGCGCCGGAGATGCCCTGCTCGTCGATGGAGAAGACGCCGATCGTGGCGATGCCCATATGGGCGATCGAGGAATAGGCCACGATCTTCTTCATGTCCTGCTGCAGCAGGGCCACCAGGCTGGCATAGACCACGGCGATCGCCGACAGGGCCAGGACGAAGGGCGCCAGCGTTTCCGTCGCCTGCGGGAAGAGCGGGATGGAGAAGCGCAGGAAGCCATAGGCGCCCATGTTCAGCATCACGCCGCCCAGCATGACCGAGCCCGCGGTCGGCGCCTCGGCATAGGCCTCCGGCTGCCAGGTGTGGAAGGGCCACATCGGCATCTTCACCGCGAAGGCGGCGAAGAAGGCCAGGAACATCCACATCTGCGCGCCGTGCGACAGGTGCAGGCCCATCAGCTGCGTCAGGTCGGTGGAGCCGGCATCGTACCAGATGGCCAGCACCGCCAGCAGCATCAGCACCGCGCCCGCCAGCGTGTAGAAGAACAGCTTGAAGGCCGCCCGCACGCGGTGCGTCCCGCCCCAGATGCCGATGATCAGGAAGACCGGCACCAGCGCTGCCTCGAAGAAGACGTAGAAGAGCAGCAGGTCGACGGCGGAGAAGACGCCGATCATCGCCGTTTCCAGCAGCAGGAAGGCGATCATGTAGGCGCGGATACGGGTCTGCTCCATCCGCCAGGAGGCCAGGATGCAGATCGGCGTCAGGAGCGCGGTGAGCAGCACGAAGAGGACGGAGATGCCGTCCACGCCCATGTGGTAGCTGATGCCCGTCTCCGGCATCCAGTTCGCGTGTTCCTGGAACTGGTAGGCGCCGCTGGCGTTGTCGAAGCCGAACCAGAGCAGGGAGGCGAGCGCCAGGACGGCCAGGCTGGTGCCGAGCGCGATTCCACGCACCAGCCGCCCGATCCTTTCCTCCTCGCCTCTCAGGCACAGGATGGCGGCCACGCCGGCCAGCGGCAGGAATGTCAGGGTCGATAGAAGCGGGAAGCCAGCAGCGTTCATCCGGCGGAGCCTTGCAAGCATCAGGACAGGCACACGGAAACCTTCCTGATCCGGAAGGATTCGCTGCACCGCACCATGTCGCGGGAGGCTTCGCCTATCGGCTTTTCTTTCCGGCCGCCAGCACATCGAATAGTAACAGGGCAAATCCGACGTATTTTTCATGGAGCATCCATGAATACTGACAGGATATTCGGATAGTTTTGTCTTATATAATTTTATGGGCCTCGAAGTTGTTTCGGCTTCTGTTCGTTTTACTTCCGGCCACAAGGACGGAAGAGTGACAGCAACCATCCAGGGAAGTCACGTGACTTCTGCGCAACCACAGGGCGAAGATCCGACCGGCCGCGGCCACACGGCGGACCACGAAGGGATCAGCCGTCGTCGTGCACCGATACCGCCGCCGTGCGGCTCCAGCCCAGGCGCAGCGGCAGCCCCTCCGCCGGCTGCAACGGCGCGCGCCAGGCCGGCAGCTGCACCCGCAGCACACCGAGATCCCCGGTCGCCACGGACAGGTGGAAGGCCGTTCCGGCATAGGACCAGGACAGCACCCGTCCCTCCACCATGTTGTCCTCCTCCATCCCTTCGCCGAGCGGCAGGATCTTTTCGGGTCGCAGCGACAGCACCACGCCCTCCCCCACCCGCGCGGTGCCTTGCGCCAGCAGGCGCGTGCCGCCCAGGCGCAAGGCGATGGTGTCGCCCGTGCTTTCCTCGGCCGTGCCGGACAGGAAGTTGCTCTGCCCCAGGAAGCCCGCCACGAAGCGTGTCGCGGGGCGCTCGTAGAGCTCCGCCGGGGAGCCCTGCTGGATCAGCCGCCCGTGGTTCAGGATCGCGATCCGGTCGGAGAGGGAGAGCGCCTCTTCCTGGTCGTGCGTGACGTTGATGAAGGTGCGGCCGACGCGGCGGTGCAGCGCCTTCAGCTCGTCCTGCAGCTCGGCGCGCAGCTTCTTGTCCAGTGCGGAAAGCGGCTCGTCCAGCAGCAGCAGTGCCGGGTCGAAGACCAGGGCGCGGGCCAGCGCCACGCGCTGCTGCTGCCCGCCGGAAAGCTGGTGCGGCCGCCTTTCGGCGAAGCGGTCCAGCTGCACGAGATCCAGCGCGGCGCGCACCCGGGACTCGCGTTCGGCCCGGCCGATCCGCCGCACGCGCAGCGGAAAGGCGACATTCTCCGCCACCGTCATCTGCGGAAACAGCGCATAGCCCTGGAAGACCATGCCGAAGGAGCGTTTCTCCGGTGGCAGGGCGGTGATGTCGCGCCCGTCCAGCAGGACCTGGCCGGCGGAGGGCTCGACGAAGCCCGCGATCGTCATCAGCAGCGTCGTCTTGCCGGAGCCCGAGGGGCCGAGCAGCGTCAGGAACTCGCCGCGCCCCACCTCCAGCGACACATCCGCCACCGCCGCCGCCTCCCCATAGCGGCGGGTGACGCCCCGCAGCGACAGCGCATGGCCCGCCCCGGCCCCGCGCGCCACGGCCGGGCGTTCCAGCACGCCGCTCACGACCGGTACTCCGGCTGCTCGCGGTCCAGCTTGCGGCACATCGCCTGCCAGAGCAGCCAGCCCTGGGTCGGGCTGTCGGGCGACTGCGCCCGGGTGCGCTCCACCACCTCGGGCGGCGGCATGGAGAGCGCCGCCCCGGTGGACAGCGCCGCGACCTGGATGCGGCAGGCCTGCTCCAGATAGTACATCCAGTAGAAGGCCTCCGCGACCGTGCGCCCGGCGGTGAGCAGCCCGTGGTTGCGCAGGATCAGGCAGGGCCGGTCGCCCATGTCGCGCACCAGGCGCTCGCGCTCCGACAGGTTGTCGTCGGCGGCGATGCCCTCGTAGTCGTGGATCGCGACGCGGCCGTGGAACTCCATGCTGATCTGGTTCAGCGGCAGGATGCCCTGCGCCGTCGCCGCCACGGTCATGCCGGCCAGCGTGTGCGTGTGCATCACGCACTGCGCGCGCGGGCTGGCGAGATGCAGCGCCGAGTGGATCACGAAGCCCGCCGGGTTCACCGGCCAGCTCGTCTTCTGCGCAGGCTCCCCCTCCGCATCCACCAGCACCAGGGAGGAGGCGGTGATCTCCTCGAAGAGCAGCCCATAGGGATTGACCAGGAAGCGGTGCCCCTCCCCCGGCACGCGCACCGAGAGATGCGTATAGACCGTGTCGGTCATCCCGTGCAGGGCGATCAGCCGGTAGGCGGCAGCGAGGTCGCGCCGCAGCTCCGCCTCGGTCGGCACATGCTTCGGATCGGGCTTCCGGGGCGGGTCGTAGAGCAGCATGTCAGTAGCCCCGTTCCGGGTCGTAGAGATTGGGCAGCGGATCGCCCGCCTCATGCGCGGCGATCGCCTCCGCGATATAGCGCGCACGCTCGCGCAGGCTGGCCATCGAGGCCAGATGCGGCGTCACGATCACCCGGGGATGCGACCAGAGCGGGCTGTCGGAGGCCAGCGGCTCCGGCTCGAAGACATCCAGCAGCGCGCCGTCCAGATGGCCGCCGTCCAGCGCCGCCAGCAGGTCCGGCACCACGAGATGCGAGCCGCGCCCGACATTCACGACCTGCGCGCCGCGGGGCAGCAGGGACAGCAGGCGCGCATCGATCAGCCCGCGGGTTTCCGGTGTCGAGGGCAGCAGGCAGACCAGGATGTCGGTGCGCGCCAGGAAGGCCTCCAGTTCCTCCGCCCCCGCGAAGGATTCGACGCCCGGCAGTTCCTTGCGGGTGCGCGACCAGCCCGCGACCGGGAAGCCCAGCGCCCGCAGCATCCGCGCCGCCGTGCCGCCCAGGCTGCCCAGCCCCATGATGCCGACGCGCCGCTCCGGCGCGGTGAAGCGGGGGTTGAAGTTGTCCCAGCGCGCCTGCGCCTGCGCCAGCGCCATGCGCCGCGCCCCGCGCAGCAGGGACAGGCAGGCCCAGCTCACGAACTCGCCCATGCGCTGGCCCGTTTCCAGCCCGCCCATCCGCACCAGCGGAAGATGGCGCGGCCATTCCGGGTCACGCACGATGTTGTCCACCCCGGCGGCGGAGGAGAAGACGACGCGCAGGTTGGACAGGCGCTTCAGCCGGCCGGGCTCCGGGTCCCAGACCACGACATAGGACACGTCCTCCGGCGCCACGGCGGCATCGTCCCACCAGCGGATATCCAGGCGCGGATCCACGGCCTGGAAAGCCTTGCGCCATTTCGGCACCGCTTCCTCGCCACCCGACTTCACCAGAACAATCACTCGCTCGCCCCCGATTGCGGCCCCACGCGGCGGCGGCGGCCTCCATGAAGCCGGGCGCCGGCCCGGGCTGGCCCTTTGCCGCCCGGCGGCGCCCATGCAGGGTTCATGCCGTCCCGGGCGGCCCCGGTCCAGGCCAGGCCGCTCCCGACCGCCTTGAAGCCGCGCCGGTCCGGCGGCGGTGAACCCGATGGCACCAGCATCGTTACCCCCCTGGAAATCTTCCCGGCCCGCGAGGCGCCGACTGACCGACCGACGCAGGACCGGGACCACCCGGAAGGAGAAAAACGCCATGGCCGCCGATCCGACCACGATGCATCCGGCTTCCGGCTCCGGCAACGGACAGGAGAAGGAACAGGAGGCGCTGAAGGACACCTTCCCCGCCAGCGACCCGGTGGGGAACGAAGGCGGCAGGGGCTCGCGCGCCGTCCCGGCCTCGGAGATGCAGGATGAGGACCCCGCCCCGCTCGCGGACGGGAAGACCGTGTCCTATACCTTCGACAGCCAGGAGAAGGCCAAGCTGGCCGGTGAAGGCGTGGTCCGTGCCGGGCTGGCCGAACGCAGCCGCCTTACGGTCGATGGGTCCTCCCTGCGTCTGGAGGTCGCCAGCAACGCGGCCGAGGACGCCGACAAAATGCTGCAACAGGCGGGCGGCCGCGCATCCTGAACCCGGCCGCGCCAGGGCCCCGCGCCGCCATCGTCATCTTCGGGGCGGCGGTGCGGCCCGACGGCTCCCCGAGCCAGACCCTGCGGCGGCGGGTGGAGGCGGCGCTGTCGCATGGCCGCCACCGGCATCCCCCGCCGCTTTACGTACCGACCGGGGCGAAGGGGCGGCACGGGCCGAGCGAGGCGAGCGTCATGGCCCGCCTGCTCCGCGAGGGTGGGGTGCCGTCCGGCGATATCCTGGAGGAGCCGACCGGCACGGACACGCTGTCCTCCGCCCGCGCCGTTGCCGGATTGCTGCAAGGCTGGCGCGGCCCCGTGCTGGTGTCTTCCTCGGCCTATCACATCCCGCGCTGCGTGCTGTTGCTGCGCCTGCTGGGTCTCCCGGCGCGCCGTGGCCCGGCGGCCCGCGCGGCTCCCGGCTTCCAGGACTGGCGCTGGCGCCTGCGCGAGGCTCCGGCCATTCCCTATGACGCCGCCCTGGCGCTCTGGCACCGCCGCGCCGGGCGCGGACCGGCCCCGGCAGCCTGACCCCTTCCCGTCCCCCGCCCTCCATGCTTCCTCTGCCGCCGCATCGAGGCGAAGGGGAGTGAGGCCGTGGCGGAGCGGATGCTGGGAATCCTGGGCGGAATGGGTCCTTTGGCCGGGGCGCAGTTCCTGTTGCGGATGACGTTGCTGACACCGGCGGAACGGGACCAGGATCACGTCCCCGCCGTGCTGTGGTCCGACCCCCGCATTCCCGACCGCACCCAGGCGCGCCTGCATGGCGGGGAGGACCCGCTGCCCGGCCTGTTGCGCGGCATACGCGGACTGGAGGCGGCCGGCTGCGGCGCGATCGCCATTCCCTGCAACACCGCTCATGGCTGGTACGAGCCGATGCGCGCCGCCACCTCCTTGCCGATCCTTCATATCGTCGATGCGGCGGCCCATGACCTGCGCCGCCAGGGACTGTCCGGCGCCAGGGTCGGGTTGCTGGCCACGGCGGGCACGCTGGCGATGCGGCTGTACCAGGAACGCTTCGACACCCTTGGCCACGAGGTGATCACGCCTGACGAGGCGCAGATGCGTGACAAGGTCGGACCGGGCATCGCGCTGGTGAAGGCGAACCGGGTCACGGAAGCCTATGCGCCCCTGGCGGAGGTGGCGGGCAGCCTGATCGCACGCGGCGCGGAGGCGGTGGTGCTGGGCTGCACGGAGATCCCGCTCGGGATCCAGGCCGGACCCGTCCTGCCTTTTCCGGTGGTGGACACGATCGACGCACTGGCCCGCGTCTCGATCGCATGGGCCGGGGGGGAGGCCGGGTAGGAAGCGGCGCGGAAGCAAGGACCGGCCGGCGGGATCAGGAAGCGGGCCGGTCTTCGTCCATGCCGGTTGCGGAGAAGCTGGTCACGCGTGGAACCGGCCGCCAGGGACAGCCGGGGCAGGCTCAGTCGTCGTCGCACTCGCAGCCAATGGTCGGGCCGGTGTCGGCGCGGATGATGTGGTGGTCCACCCATTCGGCCACCAGGCGCTGCGCCTCGCTCACCGAGGCTTCCGGATGGTGGATGCGGTACAGGGCCGTGCAGGCGCGGAACGACGACAGGTCGTCATTGCCGCCCTCCCGCAGCTCGCGGTAGGCGGTCACAACGGCCCGCTCGCAGCGGCGGGCGATGTGGCTGAACTCCTGACCCATCATACACTCCAGCGTTTGCGAGTTATTTGAGAATCGCTCGCAATTCGTTCCTAGGTTATATTCTCGCATGAACGCCTATTCAAGCGTTCAAGCCGTTACGTCCCTGGCCCTGGCGCGATTCCCTCAATCCGGACCGGGCAGGGACGGATTTAAGGCGAAGATCCGCCCGCCGTCACTCCCTGTCGTCCGGACCATGGGCGGATCGCCCAGGCCCGGACGACAGGGAGACCCTGGCTGGCCAGGCTAGGCGGCCCCGACCAGCGCCGCCAGCGCCTTGCCCAGATCCTCCGTCCCGGCCTGCCCGCCCATGTCGCGGGTGCGCGGACCGCCCTCGGCCAGCAGCTTCTCGATGGCATCGGTGATCGCCTGCGCAGCCTCCGCCTCCCCCAGATGCTCCAGCATCATGGCGCCGGACCAGATCTGTCCGATCGGGTTGCAGATGCCCTTGCCGGCGATGTCGGGCGCGGAGCCGTGCACCGGCTCGAACATCGAGGGATGCAGCTTCTCCGGGTTGATGTTGGCCGATGGCGCGATGCCGATGGAGCCCGCCACCGCCGGACCGAGGTCGGAAAGGATGTCGCCGAAGAGATTGGAGCCCACCACCACGTCGAACCAGTCCGGATGCTGCACGAAATGGGCGCAGAGGATGTCGATGTGGTACTGGTCCGTCTGCACCTCCGGATACTGCGCCGCCATGGCGGCGAAGCGCTCGTCCCAGAAGGGCATGGTGAAGGTGATGCCGTTGGACTTGGTGGCCGAGGTCAACTTGCGCCGCTTGCGCGTGCGCGCGAGGTCGAAGGCATAGCGGATGATGCGGTCCACGCCGGTGCGGGTGAAGACGCTGTCCTGCGTCACGAATTCCCGCTCGGTGCCGGGGAACATGCGGCCGCCGCTGCTGCTGTACTCGCCCTCGGTGTTCTCGCGCACCACCACGAAGTCGATATCGGCGGGGCCGCGTCCGGCCAGCGGCGTGCGCACGCCCGGCATCAGGCGGCAGGGCCGCACGTTGGCATACTGGTCGAAGCCGCGCCGCATGGGGATCAGCAGGCCCCAGAGCGAGACATGGTCCGGCACGCCCGGCCAGCCCACCGCGCCCAGGAAGACGGAGTCGGATTCGCGGAGCTGCTCCAGGCCGTCCTCCGGCATCATCGCCCCGGTGTGCAGGTAGCGGTCGCAGGACCAGTCGTATTCCCTGCATTCCAGCGAGAAACCGAATCGGCGCCCGGCCGCTTCCAGGACCCTGAGCCCCTCCGGCACGGTCTCGCGTCCGATTCCGTCGCCGGGGATCACGGCGATACGGTGCTTGCGCGGCTCGGCCATCGGCATTTCCCTCGGTGTTGGCGGCAAGTTGGCGCCATCGCGGGCATGCGGCAAGGTCGGGCCGTCCCGGGGTCGGGCCACCATGGTCGGACCACCGTGGCCAGACCCCGGGACGGGGCCATTGGGCCGGCCTTCCGGGCCGAGGAGGAATGCATGGCGGGCAGTCAGGGTGGCGCGCGGGGCACGGCGGAGCCGCACCGCATCGTGGTGGTGGGCGGCGGCGCGGCGGGGCTCGACCTTTCCATCCGTCTGGCGAGCCATCGGCGCCGGCCCGTGCCCTATGCCGTCACCCTGGTGGACCGCAGCGGCAGCTATGTCTGGAAGCCGCGGCTGCACGAGGTCGCGGCCGGCACGCTCGACACCGCGCAGGAACAGGTCTCCTACCTCGCCCATGCGCGGCGGCACGGCTTCACCTACTGGCCCGGCCTGCTGCGCGGGCTGGACCGGGCACGGCGGCGGCTGACGCTGGGCACGCTGCAGGGACCGGGCGGCGAGGACACGGTCACCACCCGCCTGACCTATGACACGCTCGTCTTCGCGGTCGGCAGCCATGCCGACGACTTCGGCACGCCCGGCGCCCAGGAGCATTGCCGCTTCATCGACAGCCGCGACCAGGCGGAAGCCTTCACCGTCGCGATGCGCGAGGAGATCATCCGGACGCTCGCCGACCGTCCGGACCGGTCGCTCTCCATCGCCATCGTCGGGGCGGGCGCCACGGGCACGGAGTTGGCCGGGGAGATCAACCACGCGCTCGACCTCGCCGCCGGCTATGGCCTGCCGGGGCTGCGCCAGCGCATCCACATCACGCTGATCGAGGCCGCGCCGCGCATCCTGCCCGCCCTGCCCGAGCGGGTTTCCACCGCCGCGGCCCGGGTGCTGGGCGAGATCGGGGTGGAGGTGCTGACCGGCGACCCCGTCGCCTCGGTCGATGCCGGCGGCCTGACGCTGAAGAGCGGGCGGCGGATCGACGCCGCGCTGCGGGTCTGGGCCGCGGGCATCCGCGCGCCCTCGGTGCTGCGGGAGATGGACGGGCTGGAGGTGGACCGGGCGGACCGCCTCGTGGTGCGGCCCACGCTGCAGACCTCGCGCGACCCGGCGATCTTCGCCCTGGGCGATTGCAGCTCCCTGGTGCCGGAGGGTGCCCAGCGCCCCCTCGCCGCCACCGCCCAGGTGGCGCACCAGGAGGCGCGGCACCTCGCCGCGCATCTGCCGGATTTCCTGGCGGGGCGGGAGCTGCCGCCCTTCCGCTACAAGGAGCGCGGCTCCCTGGTCTCGCTGGGCGGCTACGACGCCTTCGGCAGCCTGGGGCGGCTCGGCGTGCTGCCCGGCGGCTTCATCGAGGGGCGCTTCGCCCAGCTCAGCTACAACATGCTCTACCGCCAGTACCAGTACGTGGTGCATGGCCGCCGCGTGCCGCTGATCTGGGCCTCGGAGCTGCTGCAAAGACTCGCCAAGCCCCGGCTGCGGCTGGACTGACGCCCCCATGCCGCGCCGCAGCATCCCGTTGCGGCGCGGCATAACGCGATTGGCATGAAGCGGCCCGCCGCCGCGCTGCTATTTTCCGGGCTTCCGGCGAAAAAGCAGAAGGCAGAGCAGAATGGCCGACACGCCTCGGAACTCCATCCTCACGACCCGGCAGGGCCATCCCGTCCGCGACAACCAGAGCATGCGGACCGTGGGGGAACGCGGCCCCGCCACCCTGGAGAACTACCAGTTCATCGAGAAGATCACGCATTTCGACCGGGAGCGCATCCCGGAGCGCGTGGTCCATGCGCGCGGCACCGGCGCGCACGGCTATTTCGAGGCCTATGGCAAGATCGGCGACGAGCCCGCCACGAAGTACACACGCGCCAAGGTGCTGACCAGGGCGGGCCACAGGACGCCGCTCTTCGTACGCTTCTCCACCGTCATCGGCTCCAAGGACAGTCCGGAGACGGCGCGCGACCCGCGCGGCTTCGCGGTCAAGTTCTACACCGAGGACGGCAACTGGGACCTGGTCGGCAACAACCTGCGGATCTTCTTCATCCGTGACGCCATCAAGTTCCCGGACATGATCCATGCCTTCAAGCCCGATCCGGTGACCAACCGGCAGGAAGCCTGGCGCTTCTACGACTTCGTGCAGCACCACCCCGAGGCGCTGCACATGGTCACCTGGGTGAAGAGCCCCTGGGGCATCCCGGCGGACTACCGGCACATGGAGGGCTCCTCGGTCAACACCTACAAGCTGGTCAACGACCGGGGCGAGGCGGTGCTCGCCAAGTTCTCCTGGGTGCCGAAGCAGGGCGTGAAGAACCTCACCACGCCGGAGGCCGCGAGGATCCAGGCCGAGGAGGTCGGCCACGCGACCAAGGACCTCTACGAGGCCATCGAGCGCGGCGACTATCCCGAATGGGAATTCTGCGTGCAGGTCATGGCCGATGGCGAGCATCCGGAGCTCGACTTCGATCCGCTGGACGATACCAAGCGCTGGCCGGAAGACCGCTTCCCGCTGCTGAAGGTCGGCCGCATGGTGCTGGACCGGAACGTGGACAACTTCTTCGCGGAAACCGAGCAGGCGGCCTTCGGCACCGGCGTGCTGGTCGACGGCATCGACTTCTCGGACGACAAGATGCTGCAGGGGCGGACGCTGTCCTATTCCGACACGCAGCGCTACCGCGTCGGCGCCAACTACCTGCAACTGCCGATCAACGCGCCGAAGAATGGCCAGCGCACCAACCAGCGGGATGGGCAGATGGCCTTCCAGGTGGATGGCGGCGGCGAGAACAGGCACGTCAACTACGAGCCCAGCT
Source organism: Roseomonas sp. TAS13 (assembly GCF_001950415.1). Lineage (NCBI taxonomy): Bacteria > Pseudomonadati > Pseudomonadota > Alphaproteobacteria > Acetobacterales > Roseomonadaceae > Roseomonas > Roseomonas sp. TAS13. Next base: position 2,174 of record NZ_BDLP01000019.1, on the reverse strand, counting down.
CGCAGGGCGGCTTGCGGGAGGCGCCGCAGCCGGAGCGGGACTACCACCAGCTCGTCCACGGGCATCTCGGCCGCTACCAGACGACGATGACCCAGTCCGACTACAGGCAGGCCGGGGACCGCTACCGCAGCTTCGAGGACTGGGAGCGCGACGACCTGATCGGCAACATGGTCGCCGACATGAAGGCCTGCCCGGAGGAGATCGCCCTGCGCATGGTCTGGCACTGGTGGCATTGCGACGAGGACTATGGCCGCCGCGTGGCCGAGGGCGCCGGGATCGACCTGAAGAAGGCCCTGGCCCTGCCACCCCTGCCCGGCAAGCCGGCCCCCGGCGAAAGGCGGCCCGGGCCGACCTATACCAGCGGCCAGCGCGAGGAAGGCACCGCGGCCGCCGGCAAGGCGCGGGAGCCGGTGCCCGCCAAGTAGCGGACGGGCGCTTCATCCCGGAACGACGGAAAGGGCGCCGGACCACCCGGCGCCCTTGCTGCGTCGCCTGGTTCTCGCCCGTGCTGCCCGGGGGCGGTCAGCCCTCCGCCAGCAGGGCGGCCGTGTCGGGCGCGTTCATCGCGCGGGCGGCGTCCAGCGCGGTCATGTCGCGGGCATCCCGCGCCTCGCGGTCGGCGCCCTGCTCCAGCAGCAGCCGCACCAGCCCGGTGCGGTTGAACATGGCCGCCATCATCAGCGGCGTGCGCCCGTCGCCGCCATGCCCCTCGATCCGCGCGCCGTGTTCCAGCAGAAGCCGCACGATCTCCTCGCCGCCCTTGAAGCAGGCGGCGCCCAGCGGCGTCTGGCCCCGGTCGTTGGCGATCTCCGGATCGGCCCCGCCCTCCAGCAGCGCGCGCACCGTGTCCGTCTGCAGGTGATAGGCCGCCAGCATCAGCAGCGTGTCGCCCTTGTCGTTGCGCAGGTTGGGCGGCAGCCCCTGCGCCAGCAGAGACCGCATCTGCTCCGCGCCGCCGCTGCGCGCGAGCTGGAAGACGCGCCCGGCGAAGGCGATGGTTTCCTCATCCGGCTGTGGCCGGAGCGTGGGGCTCGAATCCGACATCCCGCCTCCTGTTCGTGTCACATCCGGACCGCAGGCCGGGCCCGGCACAGGGGTAGAACGCCGCGGCCGCTTTCCGGCTGCGGCGCCATGGCGGATCGCTGTCCGGCAGGCCGGGAAGCGCGCCCGGCGGCGCTGTCCCGGATTCTTCTCCTGATCACGGCGCCGGGGCCTGCTACTGGGCAGGCTGGACCTTCGCGAATCCGGACTCCACCGCCCGTGCGCTTCATCGAGACCTTCGAATTCTGGCCCTTCCTCGACACGGTGGTCAGCCTCACCGCGGCCTTCGTGTTCGGCACCGCCATCGGGGCGGAGCGCCAGTATCGCCAGCGCACCGCCGGGCTGCGCACCAATGTGCTCGTCGCCGTGGGGGCCGCCGCCTTCGTGGACCTGGCGATGCGGATCGCCGGCGCGACCGAGGCCACGCGCGTGATCTCCTATGTCGTGTCCGGCATCGGCTTCCTTGGTGCCGGCGTGATCATGAAGGAGGGCATGAACGTCCGGGGCCTGAACACCGCCGCGACCCTCTGGTGCTCGGCGGCGGTCGGTGCCTGCACCGGCGCGGACATGGTGGCGGAGGCCGGGCTCCTCACCGTCTTCGTGATCGCCGGCAACACGCTGCTGCGGCCGCTGGTGAACGCGATCGACCGCAGCCCCATCGACGAGCGCACCACCGAGGCGACCTACGAGGTCAGCCTCACCGCCCGGGAACGCGACATGCCTTCCGTGCGCGAGGCCTTGTCGGAGGCGCTGGAAGCCGCGCACTACCCCGCCGGCGACATCGAGACGGAGGAGCGCGGCGAGGAGATGGTCGAGATCGTGGCCACGCTGGTGAGCACGGCGGTGGACCCGGTGGAGATGGATGCGCTGGCCCTCCGGCTGGGGGCGCTGCCCGGCGTCAGCCATGCGAGCTGGGCCATCCGCACCAAGGACTGACGCGCCCCGCCGGCTTCCTCCCCGGACCGGGCGGACGCCTACTGCTTCTCGATCCCGGCGGTCTTCGCCACCTCGCTCCACTTGGCCACCTCCGCGGCGACGAAGCGCTGCGCCTCTTCCGGGCCGCTGCCGACGATGGTGGCGCCCAGCGTGCCGAACCGCTCCCGCACGGCCGGCACCTGCAACTGGGCGGCGGC
>NZ_BDLP01000018.1:0-28963 GCF_001950415.1 Roseomonas sp. TAS13 | reverse complement strand
CCCGGGCCAGCTCGGAAACGGCGCCAGAGGCCATGCCGGACGCGGCGCCGGCCGCCGCCCGGACCGCCGCCCGGACTGGCGACGAGGCCGGCGACGAGGCCGGCGACGAGGCCGGCTCCGCGGGACCGGGGCCGCGCCCCGGCGCCCCCGCGGCCGACCCGGGGGGCTGAACCGCGCGGCGCGCGGTTGCCCCGCCCCGCTCCGGCGGGCTAAGTCCCCGTCCTTCGCCGCCTTTTCCGCCGGACCTGCCCGCCCATGTCGATCATGCCCGATACCTGGATCCGCCGCATGGCGACGGAACACGGGATGATCGAACCCTTCGTGGAGGCGCAGCGGCGCGAGGGCGTGATCTCCTACGGCCTTTCCTCCTTCGGCTACGACGCCCGGGTGGCCGACGAGTTCAAGGTCTTCACCAACGTGGACAACGCGCTGGTGGACCCGAAGCACTTCGCCGAGGACAGCTTCGTCACCCGCCGGGGGGCGACCTGCATCATCCCGCCGAACTCCTTCGCCCTGGCGCACACGGTCGAGTATTTCCGCATCCCGCGCGACGTGCTGGTGATCTGCCTCGGCAAGAGCACCTATGCCCGCTGCGGGCTGATCGTGAACGTCACCCCCCTGGAGCCCGAATGGGAAGGCCAGGTGACGATCGAGATTTCCAACACGACTCCCCTTCCGGCGCGTATCTACGCCAACGAGGGGATCTGCCAGTTCCTCTTCCTGCAGGGCGCGGGGGCGCCCGAGGTCAGCTATGCCGACCGGGCGGGCAAGTACATGCGCCAGCGCGGCGTAGCCTTGCCCCGCCTGTGACCCGGATGGCCGGCGGCGGGATTCCGGGAATACAGTAGGGGGCTTATCGCAATGGACCGTATTCGCGTGCGCGGGGGCAGGCCCCTGCGCGGCCGCATCCCCATCGGGGGCGCCAAGAACGCCGCCCTGCCGCTGATGGCGGCGGCGCTGCTGACGCCGGAGGAACTGGTCCTGACCAACGCCCCGGCGCTGGAGGACGTGCGCACCATGGGCAAGCTGCTGGCGCAGCACGGCCTCGCGGTGGAGCACGACACAGGCAGCCGCCGCATCAGCATGTCGGGCCGGGCCACCAACCTGGAGGCGCCCTATGACCTCGTGCGGAAGATGCGTGCCTCGGTGCTGGTGCTGGGGCCGCTGCTGGCCCGCTACGGCCGTGCCAAGGTCAGCCTGCCCGGCGGCTGCGCCATCGGCACCCGCCCGGTGGACCTGCATCTCAGCGCGCTGGAAACGCTGGGCGCGCGCATCGACCTGACCGGAGGCTATATCGACGCCCGGGCCGAGGGCCGGCTCAAGGGCGCGCGGGTGGTCTTTCCCAAGGTGTCCGTGGGCGCCACCGAGAACCTGCTGATGGCCGCCGCCCTGGCCGAAGGCACGACCGAGCTGGTGAATGCCGCCCGCGAGCCGGAGATCGGCGACCTCGCCCAGTGCCTGATCGCCATGGGCGCGCGGATCGAGGGGGTCGGCAGCGACCGGCTGACCGTCGAGGGCGTGGACAGCCTGCACGCCGCCACCCACCCGATCATCCCCGACCGGATCGAGGCCGGCACCTATGCCTGCGCGGCCGCCATCACCGGCGGCGAGGTGCTGCTGGAGGGCGCCAGCGTGCTGCAGCTCGGCGCCTGCGCCCGCGTGCTGCAGGAGGCCGGCGTGGTGCTGGAGGACCAGTCGGGCGGGCTGCATGTCCGCCGCCTGAACGGGCTGCACGGCGTGGACGTGATGACCGAGCCCTTTCCCGGCTTCGCCACCGACATGCAGGCCCAGACCATGGCGCTGATGTGCGTGGCCGACGGCGCCTCGATGCTCACCGAGACGATCTTCGAGAACCGCTTCATGCACGTGCCGGAGCTGACCCGCATGGGCGCCCGGATCAACGTCCACGGCTCCTCGGCCATCGTGCGCGGCGTGCCGAAGCTCTCCGGCGCCCCGGTCATGGCCACCGACCTGCGCGCCTCGGTCTCGCTGATCCTGGCCGGCCTCGCCGCCGAGGGCGAGACCATCGTCAGCCGGGTCTATCACCTCGACCGCGGCTACGAGGCCGTGGAGGCCAAGCTGGCGGCGGTGGGCGCCGAGATCGGGCGCCTGCGGGACTGACCGGCAAGGGCCGGAACGGGCCTGGAACGGGGCCGGCCGCCTTTCGCGCGGCCGACCCCTGCGTTCTGCGCGCTTGCATCCCGGGCGGGGCCTGGGACATAGGCGCCGCCATGGACCATCCGCTTCCCGATGCCGCGGCTTTCCGCGATGCCGAGACCGGGCTCGTCATGGCTCTGCCCAAGGGGCGGATCCTGAAGGAGCTGACGCCGCTGCTGGCGAAGGCCGGGCTGCATCCGGAGCCGGACTTCTCCTCCGAATCGAGCCGCAAGCTGCGCTTCGCCACCAGCCATCCGGGGCTGGACGTGATCCGCGTCCGCTCCTTCGACGTGGCGACCTTCGTGGCCTTCGGCGCGGCGCAGATCGGCGTCTGCGGCGCCGACGTGCTGATGGAGCACGACTACCCCGAGATCTACGCGCCCCTCGACCTGCGCATCGGCGCCTGCCGCGTCAGCGTGGCGGAGCCGGTGGAGCGCGCCGCCACGGACGACCCCAGCCGCTGGAGCACCGTCACCGTCGCGACGAAGTATCCCCGCATCGCCGCCCGGCACTTCGCCGCCCGGGGCGTGCAGGCGGAGATCGTCCACCTGAACGGCGCCATGGAGCTCGCCCCCTCGATGGGCCTGTCCCGCCTGATCGTGGACCTGGTGCAGACCGGCGGCACGCTGAAGGCCAACGGGCTGGTGGAGACCGAGGTCATCGCCCCCGTCACCTCCCGCCTCATCGTCAACCGCACCGCGCTCAAGACCGAGCCCGAGGCCATCGGCGCCTGGATCGCCCGGCTGCGGGCGGCCCTGGAGGGTTGACGAGAAGGGGTGATGCGAAGGGTTGAAGCCGGGCGGGCTTTGCCTGTAGGCGTCGCGCGCATGGTTCACGAGAGGGCGCCGCCCTCTCGCGCTCTCCCGCGAGGAACCTGAGGTTCCTCGACCTCCCATTCGTTTGGCTTGGCCTGGACGGCAGGGGGCCGCGGGCCATGCGGAACGCCACGGCAAGGACCCGCCCGCATGAAGCGCCTCGACACGCGCGACCCGCAATTCGGCCCCCAGTTCGACGCCCTGCTCGACACCGCGCGGGACACGACCGCGCGGGTGGACGGGCCGGTGGCCGAAATCATCGCCCGGGTGCGGGCGGAAGGCGACGCGGCGCTGCTGGACCTCACCGCCCGCTTCGACCGCTGGACCCCTGCCGGCATCGGTGCGCTGCGGGTCGGCGCGGCGGAGGTGGCCGAGGCGAAAGCGCGCTGCCGGCCGGAGCTGCTGGCGGCGCTGGACGTGGCGGCGGAGCGGATCGAGCGCTTCCACGCCGCGCAGATGCCGCAGGACATGGTGCTGCCCGAGGACGGGCTGATGCTGGGCATGCGCTGGAACGCGGTGGACGCGGCCGGCCTCTATGTCCCCGGCGGCAAGGCGGCCTATCCCTCCTCGGTGCTGATGAACGCCCTGCCCGCGCGCGTTGCGGGGGTGGGGCGCGTGGTGATGACCGTGCCGACCCCGGATGGCGAGATCCCGCCTCTGGTGCTGGCTGCCGCCGACCGTGCCGGCGTGACCGAGGTCTGGCGCATCGGCGGCGCGCAGGCCATCGCCGCCCTGGCCTGGGGCACCGCCTCGATCCGGCCGGTGGACAAGATCGTCGGCCCCGGCAACGCCTATGTGGCGGAGGCCAAGCGCCAGGTCTTCGGGCGGGTGGGCATCGATTCCATCGCCGGGCCCTCGGAGGTCGTGGTGCTGGCCGATGCGGCGCAGGACCCGCGGCGGGTGGCCATCGACCTGCTGGCCCAGGCCGAGCATGACGAGGCCGCCCAGGCCATCCTGATCACCGACAGCGGGGCCATGGCCGAGGCCGCCGCCGCCGCCGTGGAGGAGGCGCTCCGCAGCCTGCCGCGCGAGGCGATCGCCCGCGCCTCCTGGGAAGCACACGGCGCCATCCTGCTGGTGCGGGACTGGGAGGAAGGCGTGGCGCTCTGCGACCGGCTGGCGCCGGAGCACCTGGAGCTGCTGGTGGAGAAGCCGGAGGCGCTCTTTGCCCGCATCCGCCATGCCGGGGCGGCCTTCCTCGGCGGCTGGTGCCCGGAGGCGCTGGGCGACTACGTGGCCGGGCCGAACCATGTGCTGCCCACGGGGCGCACGGCGCGCTTCGCCTCCGGGCTCAGCGTCTATGACTTCCTGAAGCGCACCACCTGGGTTTCGGCCACCGAGGCCGGGCTGCACCGCATCGGCCCCGCCGCCGTCACGCTGGCCGAGGCCGAGGGGCTGGGCGCCCATGCCCGCAGCATCGCGATGCGGCTGGGGCAATAGGCGCCGTCCGGGCTGGGCGGTTCAGTAGGTCCCGGATGTGCCGGGGCCCTTCGGCCTCGGCCCGCCCCGCATCGCCGCCACCGTTGCCTGCGCCCCCGCCGCCATCAGCCGGGCGTCGGAGGCCACGGTGACGAAGCGGAAGCCCTTCTCCACCATGCGCAGCGCGTACTCCGCCGTGCCGTTGTGGATGCAGGGCACCACGCCATGCTCCTTCGCCTTGGCGAGGATCATGTCGATCGCCTCCACCACCGGCTTCTCCTCCTGGTCGAAGCGCGGCGTGCAGCCCAGGGCGAGGGAAAGGTCGGCGGGGCCGACATAGACGGCGTCCAGCCCCTCGACGGAGAGGATCTCGTCGAGATTGTCGAGCGCCTGCCGCGTCTCGATCATCGCCAGTCCGAAGACCGTGTCGTTGGCGTGCCGCGCATAGTCCGGCCCGGCATGCAGCAGCGCCCGGATCGGGCCGAAGGAGCGCATGCCGCGCGGCGGGTAGCGCAGCGAGGACACGAAGAGCTCCGCATCGGCGCGGGTATTGATCATCGGGCAGATCACGCCATAGGCGCCGGCATCGAGCATCTTCATGATGATGCCCGGATCGAGCCAGGGCACGCGCACCATGGGCGTGGTTTCCGTGGTGGAGATCGCCGTCAGCATCGACACGGCGGCGGCGTAGTCCACCACGCCATGCTGCATGTCGATGGTGAGCGAATCCCAGCCCGCATGCGCCATGGTCTCGGCGGAGAAGACATTGGGAATGGCGAGCCAGCCATTCACCACCGCCTCGCCACGCCCCCACAGCGTCCCGACCCTGTTCTCGCGCATGGCCGCTCCCTCCCTGTCGCTCTCCGGTGCCGGACTCGCCGGCCCGGGCGGCAGAATAGAGCAGATCGCCGGTCAGGCCGGCAGCAGCGCGCCATGAGCCCGGGCCAGCGCGTCGCGCGCGGCCACCAGCGCGGCCAGGGACCGCCGCCCGGCCAGCAGCGCGGCGCGCTCGTCCTGGCCGATCTCGGCCATCTGCTCCTCCACGGATTCCACGCCCTCGGCGAGTTGCCCGTGCATCTCCTCCAGCCGCTCGCGCAGCGCCGCGCGTTCGTCGTGGCCCAGCACGCCGCGGCGCCAGTCATCCACGATGGTCTCGACCTCCCGCCGCACACGGTCAGGAGCCGCGCCCTTGCCCGCCAGTTCCGCGAGCCGCGCCAGGGCCTGGCGCTCCGGCGCCTGAGGCGCGCCTTGCCGATTCCCAGCCATGGGTCTCTTTCCCCTTCCGGGCCGAATATCCTGGCGGCATATTAGTTCATGATGTGTTCCTGTTGAAGCACCTTCGGCTTCGCCCTGCGGACAGCCCGGTCACGGGCATGGGAGCCATCTCCGCTTTTCCTGCTGTGAAGCTGCCGGGCGGGGCTTGCCCTGCGCGCCGTCTGCGGTTAAGGAGCGCCCACCCCGCGATTGCTGCTGTAGCTCAGGGGTAGAGCACTCCCTTGGTAAGGGAGAGGTCGAGAGTTCGAATCTCTCCAGCAGCACCACGACCTTCCTGAACATTCCCCTCTGCTTCCGAGCCGGTTCCCTCGTTCGATGCACGAGGCCTCCGCTGCACGGCTGCGTCTTTGTCGGGGACGGTGGCGGGCGGTCCCTCGCGCCTTCCAGGCGAGGTACGGCCGTGGGTTGGCGGTGTGGGCCGGGCTATCTGCGATAGGGCAGCTTCGGCCTTTGGATCTGGGCAGGCGTGGGACCATCCTCGCGCATTCGCGCCCATCGCGTCGGGTTCGCGGAACCCGGCCCCTCGCCGGGCACTTCCCAGACGCCACGCCGGACACAGCCGACTGTCAGCCCCCATTTCGGATCGTCGATCCAGACGATCTCGAGTTCGCCCGGTAGGTCGGTCGGCTTGTACCACTTCATGTCCGAATCCCGCTTCATCTGTTGCGGGCGGGGTTGATACAAACCGAAACACCCCACGTAAACCAAATAGAATACTTAGTTTTGAAGAATAACTAAGTATTAATGATTTGCGCCAAGGTTGTTCCGTGGAATTAAATTATGAGAGTAAAATAAATCGCGTGCCATTGATGGGATTGCCTCCCTCCATGGCCTGGCCGGTTCCCGTGGCATCCTTCCGCCGACGGATGTCCTTCGGAGCCCAGGTCAGGGCAAGGTGAGGCGCTCATTCCGCAACCCGTGCGCCCGCAGGAGCTGCGCCACGGCCTCCCGGCTCATCGGTCGGCCCAGCAGGAAGCCCTGCACCTCGTCGCAGGCACGGTGCTGCAGGAAGCGCAACTGCTCCTCGGTCTCCACGCCCTCCGCCGTTACTTCCATGCCCAGGTTGCTGCTCATGGCGAGCACCGCCTCCACGATGGCATGCGCACCGTTCCGCCGGCCGATCGCGTGAACGAAGGAGCGGTCCACCTTGATCCGGTCGAAGGGAAAGCGGTGGAGGTAGCCCAGGCTGGCATAGCCCGTGCCGAAATCGTCGAGCGCGATCCGCACACCCCGGCGCTTGAGGGCATGGATCGCGTTCAGCGCCTCCTCGGCATCGCCGATCAGCAGCCCCTCGGTGATCTCCAGCTCCAAGCGTTCCGCCGGCAGGCCCGAAAGCTCCAGCGCGCGGTCCACGATGGCCGGCAGGTTGCCGCTGCGGAACTGCGCGGGGGACAGGTTCACCGCCAGCCGCAGCGGCTCCGGCCAGGTCGCGGCCTCGGCGCAGGCCCGCTCCATCACCCAGCGGCCGAGCGGCAGGATCAGCCCGCTTTCCTCCGCCACGGGGATGAAGGTGGCGGGCGGCACCGGCCCGCGCACCGGATGCGTCCAGCGCAGCAGCGCCTCGAAGCCGCGGATCGCGCCGTTCCCGCAGGTCATGATCGGCTGGTAGTGCAGTTCCAGCAGATCGGCCTGCAGGGCCAGCCGCAGGTCCTGCTCCATCTCCCGCCTCTCGCGGAGTTCCACCTCCATGGCGGGCTCGAAGAAGCGCACCGTGCCGCGCCCTTCCGCCTTGGCGCGGTACAGGGCGGTGTCCGCGTTGCGCAGCAGGCTTTCCGGCGTCGCGCCATCCTGCGGATGCAGGGCGATGCCGACGCTGGTGCCGACCTGCGCCATGTTGCCGTCAAGGATGAAGGGCGTGACCAGGCTGCGCACGATCCGGCGGGCCAGGGGCTCCACCCCGTCCCGCGCGGCCGTGCCGCGCCACAGGATCACGAACTCGTCGCCGCCGAGGCGGGACACCGTGTCGTCCGGGCCGACCAGCTCGCCCAGACGCTCCGCCACCTGCCGCAGGAGCTGGTCGCCCGCCGCGTGGCCATAGGTGTCGTTCACCACCTTGAAGCGGTCGAGATCCAGCGCCAGCACCACGAGCTTGCCTTCCCGCCCGCCGGCCTCCCCGATCGCCCGGTCGAGACGCTCATGCAGCAGGAGGCGGTTGGCCAGGCCGGTCAGCGGGTCGTGATGCGCCAGGAAGCGCACCCGCCGCTCCGACAGGGTCTGCTCCGTGACATCGGTGAAGGTCCGTACGAGGCCGCCATTGCCCAGGACCTGGCTGCGGACCTCCAGCACCGTGCCATCCGGGCGCGTGCAGCGGTAGAGCGGCGCCAGCCGCCCGGCGCCCGGGTCCAGCGCGCAGTCCTCCGGCAGGATGTCCCGGACCTGCCCGCCGCGCAGAAAGGCGGACCGCTGCCCTTCCGGCACGCCGAGCAGGCTCATGGCGCGGCGGTTCACCACCGGCATGCGCCCGTCCGGCGCCACCATGACCAGGCCCTGGCTGATGTTCTCGATCGCGTCGGACAATGCCTGCTGGGACCGTGCCCGCTGTCTCCTGCGGCGGATCAGCAGGCCGCCCGTCCCCAGGATCAGCACCGTCAGCACCGCGCCGGAGGACAGGACGCTGCGCCGGTAGGCGTCGTAGCCTTGCAGGATTTCCGCCATGTCGTTGCTGACGGCCACGATCAGGGGAAAGGACCCGACCCGCCGGAAGGCGGCCAGCCGCTCGGCGCCGGTGGCCGGGTTCCGCCCGCGGAGGGTGCCCTGCGGGCGGATCAGCGCCTCCGTCATCAGGTCGCTGCCGGCGATGCTGCTGCCGAGTGCCCCGGCCCCCTCCGGCGCCCGTGCCCGGATGATCCCGTCGAGCCCGGCCAGGGTCACGGTGCCACGGCCGATATCCAGCGTGTCGTAGACCTGGGTCAGCCAATAGGGGTTGAGCGAGATCACCACCACGCCGCCGAAGCGGCCGTCGCCCGTCAGCAGCTTCCGGGTGAACTGCACCGACCAGCGCCCGGATTCGCGCCCCATCACCGGCACGCTGATGAAGAGCTCGTCCTGCTGGGTATCGAGATGCACCCGGAAATGCGAGCGGTCGGACAGGTCCACCCCGTTCTGGACCGCCCCCAGATTGCTGAGCCAGAGCCGCCCCGAAGGGCCGATCACGGCGGCCTGCAGCGACATGTCCTGCTGGAAGCCATGTTCCCGGCGCAGGAAGTCGAGGCTGAAATCGGCCGGGTCGCGCCGGTAGGCCTCGCGGATGAAGAGCAGCCGCTGGTCGATCGCCTCCACCGTCCGGGCAATGATCTGCTGCGCGGCCCCGGCCAGGTTGCCGGCGTTGCGTGTCGCGTTGTCCAGGCTCCGCTGGTATTCGCGTTGCAGATGCAGGGCGATGCCGCCCCAGAACAGCAGCAGGATCGCCAGGATCAGGCCCAGATCGGCACCGAACCATGCGGCGACGGACCGGAGCCTTCTCCGGAGGCCGGCCGCGCCGGCGCCCTCGTCACCCGCCGCTGCGGCGTGCGGTGACCGCGGCCGCGCCATCCTACCCTCCCCTGTCATATCGCTTCCGGCCCTGTACGGAACATCCGGCGGATCCTGCTGAAAGCCGCGCGGGGCCGGCGCGCCCATCCGGTCTCTCCCGACGGAACGCGCGGCTCGCTTCTGGAGCGTAGCTTGCAGCCATGAGATGATGAATTGGTTATCAGCACAACCTCGCAAGATCAGGGCACGCCGCCAGCCGGCGCGGCGGCCCCGCCCGGGTGGGGAGCTGACTGGGGAATGGATCACATGACGACGCGACGTGCCCTGATGGCGATGACGCCGCTGCTGGGCCTGGCTACCTTTCCGGCGCGGGCCGAGGCGGCCGAATGGGGCATCGCCACCGAATACCCGGCCACCGCCATGCCGGGCGAGGGAATCGCCTTCTTCGCCGAGACGGCGAACCTGGAGGCGCAAGGCATCCTGCATGTCCGGCCGGCCTTCGATGCGCCGGATGGGCTGCGCTCCGCCAGGATGCCGGGCGCCGTCGCCCAGGGGAAGCCGGAGGCCGCCGATGCCTTCACCGGCGCGCTGGCCGGGCTGGCGCCGATCCTCCAGCTCTCCGCCCTGCCCTTCCTCACCGGCTCCGCGGACGACACGCGCCGCCTGCTGGAAGCGGCGCGCCCCGCCTATGTGAAGGTGCTTTCGGAGCGCGGCCTCACCCTGCTCTATGCCACGCCCTGGCCCGCCACGGGCCTGTGGTCGCGCAGGCCGGTGACCGGCCCCGAATCGCTGAAGGGCCTGCGCGTGCGCACCTATGACGAGTCCGGGACCACGGTGATGCGTGCGGCGGGCGCGGAGCCGTCCCAGATCTCCTTCGCCGACGCCCTGCCGCGGCTGAAATCCGGCGAGATGGACGCGGTTCTGTCCTCGGGCGATGGCGGCGCCGGGGCGCGGCTCTGGGAGATCCTGCCGCATTTCACCGCCATCGACTACGCTTGGCCGCTGAGCCTCGCCTTCTGCAACACGGCGGCCCTGCAACGGCTGCCGGAAGCCGGGCAGGCGGCGGTGGCGCGGGCGGGCAAGGCCACCGAGGCGCGCCAGTTCAAGGCCATCGAGACCCGCATGGCGGAGAACGAGGCGCGGATGCGGACGCATGGGATGACGATCGCCACCTCGCCCGCGTTGCGGGCCGCCCTGGAAGCGGCGGCGGCGCCTGTCCAGGCCGCCTGGGTGCAGCGGGCGGGTCCGGAAGGGGAAGCCATCCTGCGCGCCTATCGCGGCGGCCGCTGAAGGATCGCGGGGCGGCGCCGGCCCGCCTTCCGGGCATGGGGGCGGGGCCCTGCGGCGGCCCGGGCGCCATGGCTTGTGGGGCGGTTCCAGAAATGCAACTTTTGGTTGCGTTTCCGGAGACATCCATGTTCCGCAGCCTCGCGCTCGCCGCGACCCTTGTCGCCGCCGGGTTCCTTTTCGGCCCACAGGCGGCTGCGGCGGTCTCACAGCCCGCCGGCTTGCACCAGGCGCGACCGCTTCCGGAAGGGCTGGTCGAGGTCCGTTTCTATTCGGGGCGTTCCCGCTCCGCCTCGGTCCGTACCCGCAGCCACTACTTCCGGCCCGCCGGCCGGAGCGTCGTCCGCGGCCTGCGCTCCCGGCTGCACTGAAGGGCAGCCAGGCGCAGTGTGCGCCAGATCACAGACAATCGCCCTCGGGACGCCACATTGTAAGGACCATACCGATGCGCAAAGCATCTATCGCGGGAAAGCTGGACCGTGCGTCTCTCCCCTTCTTCGCCTGGGTCACCCGATCACTATGATCGCCTGCGTGCCGCATGTGGCCCCGGCATCGTAGGCTCCGTCCCGGAAGCGCCCCAGGCTTCCCGGGCGCTACGCGGAGCCCGGAAATGGCTTCCGGTCGCCGCCATACTCGGTCTCCTGTTCCTCGCGGCGTATGCCATGGGAAGATCGGAGGACCTTGCTCCCGAGGCCACATGCGCCCTCGCGCAGTCTCACAGCATGCCGTGTCACTGAGGCGCCGCCGTGACATCCGCGAACGGCACAAAACCCATGTGCCCTTCGCCGTACCCAGCGCCTGCTGGGTTCTTCCGCTGACGCTCCGGTAAACCCGATAAGCTTATCGGGGCGTGGAGAGATCCAGGGCACCTCCATGCTGGCGCAGGGAGGCCAGGGCCGCCGTCGGCGCCCTCGCCAGCACCCTGCGGACCCGCGCTAGACCGTTGTTCTCGCCAAGCTAACTCCGGTACGACCCGTTGATATCGATGTAGCCATGGGTGAGGTCGCAGGTCCAAACCGTGGCGCTGCCCTCGCCCAGCCCGAGATCCACCTCGATCTCGATCTCCCGGCCCTTCATGTGCGCGACCACCGGGGCCTCGTCATAACCCGGCACCACGCCGCCCTCGCGCGCCATCCAGGTGCCGCCGACGGCCACGGAAAGCCGGTCACGGTCCGCGGGCTCGCCGGCCTTGCCGACCGCCATGACGATGCGGCCCCAGTTTGCGTCCTCGCCCGCGATGGCGGTCTTCACCAGCGGCGAGTTGGCGATGGCCAGCGCCACCACCTTGGCCGAGGCGTCGGAGACCGCGCCGCGCACCGCCACCTGGATCAGCTTCTGCGCGCCCTCGCCATCCCGCACCACCTGGAGGGCCAGCTCGTGCAGCAGCCCGGCCAGCGCGGCGCGGAAATCGGCCAGGACCTCGCCGCCCTCGGCCGTGACCTCGGGATGCTCCGCCTGGCCGGTGGCGAAGAGCAGCACCGTGTCGGAGGTGGAGGTGTCGCTGTCCACCGTGGTGCGGTTGAAGGAGGTTTCGACCCCGGCCTTCAGCGCCGATTGCAGCGCGGCGGCGGGGATCTTCGCATCCGTCGCCACGAAGCAGAGCATCGTCGCCATGTCTGGCGCGATCATGCCCGAACCCTTGGCGATGCCGGTGATGGTCACCGGGGCACCGCCGATCCGCGCCTGCCGCGTCACCGCCTTGGGGAAGGTGTCGGTGGTCATGATGCCGCGCGCCGCCTCCGCCCAGGCTTCCGGCGAGAGGCCGTCATGCAGGGCCGGCAGGGCGGCGGTCAGCCTTTCGTGCGGCAGCACCTCGCCGATCACGCCGGTGGAGGCCAGGAAGACCTCGGAGGGCGCGCAGCCGACCAGCCTTGCCGCCGCCTCGGCGGAAAGCCGCGCCGCTTCCTCGCCCGCCCGGCCGGTGAAGACATTGGCGTTGCCGGCATTCACCACCACCGCCCGGGCCGTGCCGCCCTCCAGCGCCTTGCGGCACCAGTCCACCGGGGCGCCGGGGCACTTGGAGCTGGTGAAGACGCCCGCCACCGTGGTGCCGGGGGCGAAGACCATCATCATCAGGTCGTCGCGCCCCTTGTAGCGAATGCCCGCCGCCACCGTGCCGAGGCGGACGCCCGCGACGGGCGGCAAGGCGGGCATGGGCACCGCGAGGGGGGAAACCGGAAGGTCCTTGGCCATGGGTGTTCTCGGCGCTCGTGTGATTTCAGTTCTTCTGGGCGGGGGCGGGCGGCGTGGCACCGTCCAGAGGCGAGGGCTGGCGCTGCGGCGTGCCGTCGAGGTTGAAGCGCTCGACCTTGGCGCCGGCCTTGTACTTCTCCAGGGCGGCATTCACGGCTTCCTCGAAAGCCGCTTGGCGCAGCGAGGCGCGCTGCTCCTCGAAGCTCTTGGGCGGCGCGGCGCGGCGCTCCTCGACCTTGATGATGTGCCAGCCGAAGGCCGACTTCACCGGCGCCGGGCTGATCTGGCCGGGCTTCAGCGCGAAGGCGGCCTCGGCGAATTCCGGCACCATGTCGGACTTCTTGAAGAAGCCCAGGTCGCCGCCATTGCCCTTGCCGCTGGGGTCGGTCGAGTATTTCTGCGCGATCGCCGCGAAATCCGCCCCCGGCTTCCTCACCTCGGCCAGGACCTTGTCCGCCTCCTCCTTGCTGGCGACGAGGATATGGCGCGCATGCACCTCCTCCTCGGCCGGCTGGCTCTTCTGCTCGGCCTCGAAGCGCTTGCGCAGCGCCTCGTCGGTCAGGGCGGGGGCCACGTCGCGGCGGATCAGCGCCTGCTGCAGCTCCTGGTCGGTGGCCACGGCGATGCGGTGCTGCACCTCGGGGTCCTTCTCCAGCCCCTGGGCGCGGGCGGCGGCGGCCACCGCCTTCTGCGCGATGAGCTGGTCCACGATCAGCGGGAAGAGCACCTGCGGCGGGGCGTTGCGCGCCTCGGCGGGCAGGTCCTGTGCCGCGTCGCGGACATCGCTGAGGCGGATCTCCTCCCCGTTCACCCGGGCCACCACCGGGTCGGCGGGCTGCTGCGCCGCCTGGGGCGAGGCGGGGGCGGCCGTGGGATTGGGCACCGCCGAGGTCTGGGCCAGGGCCGCGTCAGCCAGGGGTCCGGACAGCAGTCCGAGCGACAGGATCAGAACGGGAAAACGCATCAGACAAGTCCTGTCGAAAAGGGCGCGGCACCATGACGCGCATGCTGCGGGACGGCAAGGCACGCTTCCGTACCGAAACCTCTCGCCGGGGCCACCCTCCGGAGGGGCGGCAACAGGCCGCAACACGCCCGCCCCCACACCGGACCGGCGGGCGGGGCGAGAATCGCCGACGAAGCCCGTTTCCTCGCTTATCCTGCGGCCCGGAGCCGCCCCGGGAAGGGGCGGCCGAGGGAGGAGAAACCATGCCCGACCGGATACCGGTCCCCTGCCCCGCCGTTCCGGCGGACCGAAGCGCCGCCCTGCGCGGGGGCGGCCTCGCCCTGGCCGCTCTGGCCCTGCTCGGCCTCGGCCCTGGCCCAACCCGGCCCGATCCAGCCCGCGCCCGAGGCCGCGCGCTGCGCCGCGCTGGCGGGGATGCGCCTCGACGACACCAACCTGCTCTCCGCCACCGCCGTCCCGGCCGCGGGGGACCTGCCGGCGCATTGCCGGGTGCTCGGCTATGTCCGCCCGGCGATCAATTTCGAGCTGCGCCTGCCGCTTTCCGGCTGGAACGGCAAGTTCTACATGACCGGCTGCGGCGGCTTCTGCGGCAAGGTCCTGGGCGACGCGCCAGGCTTCACCAATGCGCTGAATTATGGGCTGCGGCGCGGCTATGCCGCCGCGACCACGGATTCCGGCCATTGGGGCACCGGCTCCATCGACGGGCGCTGGGCCTGGAACAACCGGCTGGCGGAAATCGACTGGGGCACGCGGGCGGTGCCAGAGGTGACCCGCGTTTCCAAGGCGCTGGTGAATGCCTTCTACGCGCGCCCGGCGGCCCATGCCTATTTCGCCGGCTGCTCCACCGGCGGGCGGCAGGCGCTGATGGAGGCGCAGCGCTTCCCCGACGATTTCGACGGCATCATCGCGGGTTCCCCGGCGCTGGACTATACGGGCCTGGTCGCCACTGCCATGGCCTGGACCACCCGCGCCAATGCGGGGCCGGACGGCGGGCGGCTCTTCGACCCGGCCCATACGCCGCTGGTGCAGAAGGCCGTGGCCGAGGCCTGCGACGGCGCCGACGGGCTGAAGGACGGGCTGGTCTCCGACCCGCGCCAATGCCGGTTCGACCCGGCGACGCTGCAATGCCCCGCCGGCTCGAACCGGCCGGACTGCCTGGGCGAGGCCGAGGTCGGGGTGCTGGAGGCCTGGTACGCGCCGCCGCGCAACAGCCGGGGGGAGGCGCTCTATCCCGGCGGCATCCCGCCGGGCTCGGAGCCCTTCTGGCCGGTCTGGCTGGCCGGCACCGCCACCACGCCGCCGTTGAATCCGCTCTTCAACCGGGACTTCCTCCGCTACATGGCCTTCGCCGAGGATCCGGGCGAGGGCTATGATCCCCTTGCCTTCGATTTCGACCGCGACCCGCCGCGTCTGGCCGCCATGGGTGCGCTGTACAATGCCACCTCCCCCGACCTTGCCCGCTTCCGCGCCCGGGACGGCAAGCTGATCGCCTATCACGGCTGGGCGGATGCCATCGTGACGCCGGAGCGGACGGTGCGGTGGTTCGAGGCGGCCAGCGGAGCCGCTGGCGGCCGCGACGCCATGGCGGGCACGGCACGGCTCTTCCTGCTGCCGGGCTTCGACCATTGCGGACTGTCGAATGCCGGGCCGGGCATCGACCAGAACGGCTTCGACCCGCTGGGCGCGCTGGAAGCCTGGGTGGAGAAGGGCGAGGCGCCCGCGCAACTGGCCACCACCAAGACCGGCCCGGATGGGCGGCGCCTCTGGAGCCGCCCGGCCTGCCCCTGGCCGCAGGTGCCGCGCCATGACGGCAAGGGGCCGGTCACGGAGGCATCGAGCTTCGCCTGCGCCGATCCGTGAAGGCCCGGGAATGCCGCCCCTGGGAGCCCCCCTGGGAGCCGCCCCTGGGAAAGGCAGCGCCTTTCCCCCCTATCCGCCAGGACCCAGGACACTGCGTGCCCTGGCCCCGACGAGTTGGCGCTTCCTGCGACCGCGGGCGCCGCCAGCGCGGACGGGGTGTCTTTGGCGCCCCGCCGATCCACTGGCCTGGGCTCGGGCGGAAGGCTGGCCTTGCCGTTCCGGGCCAACGCAAGGCGGGGTCCGGGGAGGTCGAAGCACTGCTTCGACAGCTCCCCGGCGGTGGGGGTTCGGGGGCAGGCGGAGCCTCCCCCGGGGGCTGCCACGAAGCGTGGCGCTCGGGGCATCAGACCGCCCGTGCCGCCCGTTCCGGCTGGATCAGCCGCAGCACCAGGTTGGCCACCACCGCTACGGCCAGGTTCAGCGCCAGGGCCAGGATGCCAACATAGAAGGTATAGGTCCCGCCGCCCAGGACCAGGCTGTGCAGCGGCTTCAGCCCGTCGCTCCAGGCCATCCAGGAGCCTCCCACGAAACCGACCGCCCAGCCCAGCAGCAGCGGGCCACCGCGGAACCAGTTGGTGAAGAGGCCGAAGACCACGGCGGGGAAGGTCTGCAGGATCCAGAGTCCGCCCAGGAGCTGGAGGTCCAGCGCGAACTGGGTCGGCAGGAAGAGGATGCAGGCCAGCGCCCCCACCTTCACAACCAGCGAGGTGACCTTGGCCACCTGAGCCTCCCCGGCATGGGTGACCTGGGGGTTCACATAGGCCTTCCAGAAGTTGCGGGTGAAGAGGTTGGCGGCGCCGATGCTCATCACCGCTGCCGGCACCAGCGCGCCGATGGCGATGGCGGCGAAGGCGAAGCCGGCGAACCAACTGTCGAACAGCGCCTTGAACAGCAGGGGCACCACGGCCGTCGGGGTGGTGGTCACGATCCCCGCCGCATGGGCCATGTAGCCCATCAGGGCGATCAGGCCGAGCAGGATGGTATAGGCCGGCAGCAGCACCGCGTTCTTGCGGATGGTGTTGCCCGAGTTGCTGGCGAAGATGCCGGTGAGCGTGTGGGGATACATGAAGGCCGCCAGGGCCGAGCCCAGCGCCAGCGTGGCATAGGGCAGGTACTGGCTGGGAGCCAGGATCAGGCCGGTGGCGCCCCCCTTGGCCGCGAAGACCCGCTCCGCCGAGGCGAAGACATTGGCATAGCCGCCGAGCTTCATCGGAATGATGGCCACGGCCACGATCACCACGATGTAGATCATGATGTCCTTGACGAAGGCGATCAGCGCCGGCGCCCGCAGCCCCGAGGAATAGGTGTAGAGGGCCAGGATGATGAAGGCGACGGCCAGCGGCACCTCCCCGGTCAGCCCCAGCGCCGCCAGCACCACCTCCATGCCCACGAGCTGGAGGGCGATATAGGGCATGGTGGCGAGCACCCCGGTGATGGCCACCGCCAGCTCCAGGGGCCGGGACTTGTACCGGGCATGCACCACGTCGGCCGCCGTCACATGCCCGCCTGCGGCCGCCACGGCCCAGAGCTTCGGCATGATGGCGAAGACGATCGGATAGACGATGATCGTATAGGGCAGGGCGAAGAAGCCATAGGCGCCGACCGCATAGACCACGGCCGGCACGGCGATCACCGTATAGGCGGTGTAGAAGTCGCCGCCGACCAGGAACCAGGTGATCCAGGTGCCGAAGGTCCGCCCGCCCAGCCCCCATTCGTCCAGGTGCGCCAGGGTCCTGGGCCGCCGCCAGCGGGCCGCGAAGAACCCCATGGCGGTGACCAGCACGAAGAAGCCGATGAAGACCCAGAGGGCCGTCCAGTCGATGCCGCCGCTCACCGGCCCTCCTCCCGCTTCCGGATGGCGCGGTAGCAGAGCCAGGTGAGGAAGGAGGTGATCGGCACCCAGAGAAGCTGGTACCAGTAGAAGAAGGGGAAGCCGAAGAGTTCCGGCTGCACATGGTTGTAGAACGGAACCCAGAGCAGCCCGGCAAAGGGCAGCAGGAGCAGGACCCACATGAGACGTCGCCTCCGAATCTCCCGTCCTGAGGGACGGGAAGCGACAGGGAGGCTGACCTGTCCTGGCGCCGTCCGGCAATTTTCTTCTTTGTAACAAACAGGCCCGCGCAGGACCGCGCCGATCACCCTTTCGCGCGTGCCCTGCCCCGCCGCCGGCATCGCCGCGCGCGCCGCGCCGCCGCTCCGGCACCGGGCGCGGCCGCCCTGGCGCCACGCTTTTACCCTGGCACGGGGTCGGTGCGCGCCGCCATTTCGTTGACCCCGTACCCGCTCCCCCCTATCTGTCCGGCGGCATACCCGGCGGCCCCTTGCCGCCGGGCCGATGTCGCGCCCGCGGGACCGCTCCTGCCCCCGGGAGCCTGGAGAGACCCGGAAAGCACATGTTCGCACGCCTCGCCCGCGCCATCATCGGTACCTCGAACGACCGCGCCGTGAAGCGCTACCAGGCGCGCGTGCCTGCCATCAACGCGCTGGAACCGCAGGTGGCCGCCCTGACCGACGAGGGGCTGCGCGCCAAGACCCAGGAGTTCCGGGACCGCCTCGCCCAGGGTGAGACGCTGGACGCCCTGTTGCCGGAGGCCTTCGCCGTTTGCCGCGAGGCCAGCAAGCGGGTTCTCGGCATGCGCCATTTCGACGTGCAGCTGATTGGCGGCATGGTGCTGCACGAGGGCCGCATCGCCGAGATGAAGACCGGCGAGGGCAAGACCCTGGTCGCCACCCTGGCCGTCTACCTGAACGCCCTGGCCGGCAAGGGCGTGCATGTGGTGACGGTGAACGACTACCTCGCCCAGCGCGATTCCGGGGAGATGAGCCGGCTCTACGGCTTCCTCGGCCTGTCCACCGGGGTGATCGTCTATGGGCTGAACGACGTCGAGCGCCGCGCCGCCTATGCCTGCGACATCACCTACGGCACCAACAACGAGTTCGGCTTCGACTATCTCCGCGACAACATGAAGTACCGGCTGGACGAGATGGTCCAGCGCGACTTCCATTTCGCCATCGTGGACGAGGTGGACAGCATCCTGATCGACGAGGCCCGCACGCCGCTGATCATCTCCGGCCCCTCGGACGAGAGCTCGGAGCTCTACGGCCAGGTCGATGCGGTGGTCCGCGAGGTGGTGAAGGACAAGTCCACCTACGAGAAGGACGAGAAGCAGCGCACCGTCGTGATGACGGAGGCCGGCACCGAGGCCATGGCCACTGCCCTGACCGAGGCCGGACTGCTGACCGAGGGCGACCTCTACGACGCCAGCAACATCACCCTGGTCCACCACGTGAACCAGAGCCTGCGCGCCCATGCCCTCTTCGCCCGGGACGTGGACTACATGGTCCGGGGCGGCAAGGTGATCATCATCGACGAGTTCACCGGCCGCGCCATGGAGGGCCGGCGCTATTCCGACGGACTGCACCAGGCGCTGGAGGCCAAGGAGCATGTCGAGGTCCAGCCCGAGAACCAGACCCTGGCCTCGATCACCTTCCAGAACTATTTCCGCCTCTTCCCCAAGCTGGCGGGCATGACCGGCACCGCCTCCACCGAGGCGGACGAGTTCGCCGAGATCTACAAGCTGGAGGTGGTCGAGATCCCGACCAACCTCCCCGTCGCCCGCCGGGACGAGGATGACGAGGTCTACCGTTCCGCCACCGAGAAGTACGAGGCGGTGGCCAACCTGATCGCCGAGTGCCGCGAGCGCGGCCAGCCGGCCCTGGTCGGCACCACCTCGATCGAGAAGTCCGAGCTGCTGAGCGCCCTGCTCAACAAGAAGGGCATCCCGCACCAGGTGCTGAACGCCCGCTACCACGAGCAGGAGGCGGCGATCATCGCCCAGGCCGGCCGGCCGGGCGCGGTGACCATCGCCACGAACATGGCCGGGCGCGGCACCGACATCAAGCTGGGCGGCAATGCCGAGGCCCTGGCCCGCGCCTCCTTCCCCGGCGAGCCGGAGGGGCCGGAATTCGAGGCCCGCATGGCCGAGATCCGGCGCGAGGTCGAGGCCGCCGCCGCGCGGGTGAAGGAAGCCGGCGGCCTGTTCGTGATCGGCACCGAGCGGCACGAGAGCCGCCGCATCGACAACCAGCTCCGTGGCCGCTCCGGCCGCCAGGGCGATCCTGGCGCATCCCGCTTCTTCCTGAGCCTGGAAGACGACCTGATGCGCATCTTCGGCTCCGACCGCATGGGCGGCATGCTCGGCAAGCTCGGGCTGAAGGAAGGCGAGGCCATCGTCCATCCCTGGATCAACAAGGCCCTGGAGAAGGCGCAGAAGAAGGTCGAGACGCGCAACTTCGACATGCGCAAGAACGTGCTGAAGTACGACGACGTGATGAACGACCAGCGCAAGGAGGTCTATTCCCAGCGCCGGTCCTTCATGCAGGCCGCGGACGTCGCCGAGACCGTGGCCGAGATGCGGCGCGAGCTGGTGGACGACATGGTCGCCCGCGCCGTGCCGGAGAATTCCTATCCGGACCAGTGGGACCTGGAGGGGCTGCAGGAGCGTGTCCTGACGCTTCTCGGCCTCGACCTGCCGGTGGCCGAATGGGGCCGCGAGGAAGGCATCGACGAGGCGCATCTGCGCGACCGCATCCAGGAGGCCGCGGACCAGGCCTTCGCCGCCCGGGCCGCCAATATCGGGCCGGAGCGGATGCGGGAGATCGAGAAGTCCCTGTTGCTGATGGTCTTCGACAAGGTGTGGAAGGACCACCTCCTCGCCCTCGACCACCTGCGGCAGGGCATCGGGCTCCGCGCCTATGCGCAGCGCGACCCGCTGAACGAGTACAAGTCCGAGGCCTTCAACCTGTTCAACGGCATGCTCTTCGACCTGCGGGAGGACGTGACCCGCTGGCTGATGCATGTGAACCTGATGCCGGAGCAGCCGCTGCCCACCCCCGAGCCGGTTCAGGTGACGGATGCACGCCAGCCGGTCCCGCCTTCCTTGTTGGAGGGCGGCGCGGCCGAGCCCGCGGCCTTCCCCGGCTATGGCCACGCCACCACCGATGCGGCGGTGCAACTTTCCCCCGGCGTGCGCGCTGACGACCCGTCCACCTGGGACCGGACGCCGCGCAACGCGCCCTGTCCCTGCGGTTCGGGCAAGAAGTACAAGCATTGCCACGGGAAAAGCATCTGAATGGCACGACCGCCGCGAAGCCTGGGCTGCACCCTCGACTACCAGGCCTCCGGGCCGAGCACCTTTGTCTTCGCGGTCCGTCCCTCGGAGGACCCGCCCGCGCGCCAGAAGATCCTTCGGGAGAGCCTGACGCTTTCCACCGGCCAGCCGGGCGAGGAATGGCGCAGCGTGGATGGCATCCGCTGGTTGCGCGTCCTGGCCCCGGCCGGCCTCGTGCAGCTACGCTACGAGGCGGAGGTGCAGGGCGAGCCGGTGGTGCATGACCCGGCCGGGATCACCGAGATGCCGGTCCAGCAGGTGCCGCAGGAGGCGCTGCATTTCCTGTTGCCGAGCCGCTACTGCGAGAGCGACCGGCTCACCGGCTTCGCCCGGGCGCAGTTCGGTGGGCTCGCCCAGGGTCATTCCCGCGTGGCGGCGGTCTGCGACTATATCTATCAGCGCACCGCCTATCAGCGCGGCAGCACCGATGTGCGGACCACGGCGCTGGACGTGCTGACGGATGCCGCGGGGGTGTGCCGCGACTTCGCGCATCTGGGCATCGCCCTCACCCGCGCCCTGGGCATCCCCGCGCGTTTCCTGGCCGCCTATGCGCCGCACCTCCAGCCGCCTGATTTCCACGCCATCTTCGAGGCGCTGCTGATGGGGCCGGAAGGACCGTGCTGGTACGTCTTCGACGCCACGCGGCAGACCGCCCTGGACGGGGTGGCCCGCATCGCCGTGGGGCAGGATGCCTCGCAGGTAGCCTTCTGCTCCATCTGGGGCAATGCCCAGGCCACCGGTATGAAGGTGCGCTGCGACCCGGAGCCGGGTACCACGAAGGAGTGGACCACGGCGGCGGTGTCGGTGTCGCGGGGGTAGGCTTTTCCGTCAGCCCCCGGGCACGTGCCGTGGATTGCGCCAGACCTGCGCTCCGTCCGCCACGGTCATGGCTTCCAGGTTCCTTGCGTTCCGCGAGAAGTTGAAGCGCGAAGGCTGCTCGTGCTCCAGCACCCAACCGTGACGCCAGAACATCTCCAGCAGGTCCCCGTCGATCTTCCGCGAGTGGGTACCGATCACCAGCCAGCGCACCTGGGCGTCGAGCGCCTCCAGCGCCGATCCGCAGACATCGGTCTCCAGCCCCTGGATATCCACATGCACCAGGTCCCAGAACGGTTCACGGCCCAGTAGCCCGGTCAGCCCCAGCATGGGCAGGTCGATCACCGTGGCATGAGCGTGGCCGCGATAATCCTGGCCATCCGCATCCAAAGGCCGCGAACCATAGTCGGCCGCCGCATCCGCGCTGACAGGCCAGGGGATCGTGCCATCCGCCGTACCGATCGCCGCGTTGATCAGCCGACAGACGGCGGGGTCGACCCCGTTCTGCGCCATGTGCTCCTGCAGGAAGATGTAGCGGCCGGGATCGGCCTCCAGCCCATAGAGCAGGATATCATCGATGCCACGGCGCCGGGCCGCCGCATGGCCCGCTGCCAGCCATGGCCCGTAGCCCGCACCGATCTCCAGGATGCGGTAGCGGCTGCCAGCGGAGAGGACGCTTTTCAGCAGGCCGAGCCATTCCGGCGCCTCGGCATGGAAATCCGCCTTCAGCGGTACATCGAAAACCTTGCCGTCATGTGGCGCGAAGGTCGGGGAGTAGCGCGTGCTGGTCCGCACCCCCAGGAAATCGCGGATGAAACCTGGTTCGCCTTCTCCCCCGGCATGGGGAAAGCGACCGAACACCCCCATGTCCTGCCGGGACAGCGCCGGATGCGGCTCCACCGCGCGCCGCAGAACGTCGCGCAACCGGTGCTGCGCCTCTTCCGACCGCAGCAGTGCCTTTCCGAAACTGGCGCGGTCCGGATATCCGCACTGCACCTCGATGACGGCTTCCGACTCCGGCGGCCGCGCCAGGATCAGTTCATAGGCCGTGATGACGTCGTCGCGGGAGATCAAAGGGTTTCTCCATCAGGGATCATGGCCGGTGCTCCGGTATGCATCGACACCATCAGGCCTTCTCGATCATCCATTTCGGTTCCTCGACCCGTAGCGGCTGCCCAACCTCCGCCGCGAAATCCCGGGCGGCACGGGCCACGCCGGGCCAGGGATGATCGTCACCGATCAGCAGGCCGCCCGGTTCCAGCAGATCCCAGTACATGCGCGCATCGCGGAGGACGGGTTCGTATTCATGCGCGGCATCGATGTGGACCATGCCCGCCCGCAGACCGAGGCGCTGCAGGATGACCGCGGCATTCTCGGATGTCTGTGGGACAGGCAGGACGAGGTCCGAGACGCCTTCCGCCACGACGTTGGATAGGAACTGCCAGTACAGCGAGGGCCAGCCATGTTTCAGCCCCAGATCCTCGAAGATCCGGTCCGGCCTGTCGCGGTTCCAGTGCTCGGGGCTGCCGAGGAAGGTGTCCACGGCGATGACCGCGCCATCCAGCCCCAGCGCCTGCATGTGTTTTGCCATGTGGATGGTGGAAGCACCCTTCCAGACACCGACATCAATGACGATGCGCGGCCTGCGTGCGGTGATTTCCCGCGTCAGGGCCGGGTGGTGGCTGTTCCAGCCTTGCAGGTCCTTGCGCAGGGTCGGAGCGAAGCCGGCGTAGATGTCCTCGCCGAACAGGCGCTGCTGGAGTTCGCGCGCCATGGTATGCGGCTTCTCCTCGGACGGCTGCCTGCCAGCGGTTCTGCCGCTTGGGCTGCGCTGCGCATAGCTCCTGCTGAATTCCGCGCTGCCGACGATGCTTCGCACGACGTCCACCGGCTGCAGAGCTTTCTTCTCCAGTGCATCGGTGAAGCTGTGGAAGCCAGCCAGATCAGGCTGCCGGTCCAACAGTCCCCGGTAGAGTGTGTCCACGAAGAGATCGGCGGGAAGGCGCTCTGACGTCACCTTCACACCATTGGAACGGGCCGGATCGCTGAGCTGGGCACGAGTGGCCTCGATCATCGTGGTCAACTCCTGCGTGGTAGGAAAATCGAAGCCGTCTGGCGCATGCTCGAAGAGGACGGTGCGGCCGAAATCCAGCGCCTTGTACAGAGCGGGCGTGTAATGTTCGCCCACATCACCGATGTAGCTGCCATAAGCGGGAAAACACATGAGCCGCGCCGTTCCCAGGACGGCACTGGCGATTTCCTTGGCCGTGTCCTGCGATGTCTGAGTTGTGGTCACCCCGAACCGGGCGAAGTACGCTCGGATCTCCTCGTGTGGACGGTAGCGGTACTCACAGTCCCGGACGAAATGCAGATAGCCCTCGACGATCTCTCGCTGCCGCTTCCACTGACGTCGGGTAAGCGCGAAACCCCAGTTGTGCCCCATGGGCATGATGCGGCGGCGAAGGCGGCCATGCTCCTCCGGCGAGGCATGATGCTGGCCATAAGCCGCCACATACCCCACCCGTTCCTCGGCGAGGGCGAAGGCGGAAAGCTTCTCCAGAGCATCGAGGTAGTGCGGCGAGAGGACCATATCGTCCTCGAAGAAGATTCCCAGTTCCGCGTTCAGGGTCTCGAAGAAGAACCGCTCAGCCCGGTCGAAATTCAGCGCGATGCCCAGATTATGCGGCGCCTCGTGCACGACGCCATCGGGGAAATGGCGGCGGAAGACGCTGATGCAGGCGGCGATCTCATCTTCTGTTGCCCGCGTCATGCCACCGGAGCGGTTGCGCGCCGCATCCTGGAACAGATGCACGCGCTGCTCCGCAACCGGCAGTGTCTGGGCCTTCAGGCTGGCCAGCACACGTTCCAGCATCCCGGGCCGGTTGAAGGACATGATGGCGATCGGCGCCGGCAGAGAAACGGCAAGGCTGTCTGGCATGAACTGGTCTGTCCTGGCCCCTGTTCCCGCGTGGCGGCCGTTTCCCGGCCCATTCTTCCACGCGTTCCTCGGTCATGTTCCGGTCCGGATGGCGGGGGCATCCGGGCCGGCAATGGCATGCCCCGCTGGGCGTGCCCGCGATGTCATGCCCCGTCGAAGAGAAGACGCTCGGTGATGTTCTGCCGCCCCGGCCCATCGGTCTCCGGGGCCCAGCCGACCTGGCAGAGGCCGACGGCGAAGCGCCGCGGGTCACCCTCGGCCAGTTGCTCGGCCATGCCGATCAGCGTGAAGTCCAGGTCCACCAGCCCGTCGGCGGGCGGGGCGATGCGCAGCCGCAGCACCTTGCTGGTGTTGGGTTGCAGGACCATGCGCCCGGTCGCGGGGTTCTCGATGAACTCGGCATGGAGCGGAATCCGTACGCCTCGCGGTGCCACATGCAGAACCTGCCCCTTCGCATGGGGCGCGCCCACGAGTTGCAGATAGGCGACGATGCAGTCCGTGCCGTTCCAGACCCCATTCGCGGTCGGTTTGGCATAGAAGGCAAGCCGGGCCGCCTCCCCTGCCATCCAGGCGCCGAAGCCTTCGCAGCCGTACCAGCCATCCACCATGACCGAGCGCAACGGCTGCGCGATGTAGCTCGGCGGCATGCCATGCGTGCGCCCGAGGCTCGACGGCTTGAAGGTGGTTCCGACCGGCAGGCTGGCTACGCTGGCACGCCTGCCCTTCGGGGGACGCGCGCGCTGGCGCTCGATGGCGGCCAGGAGATTGTCAGTGACATCCTTCCAGCCGCGAGGCCGGAAGCGCGCCGCGATCTCCGCCCGGCGCCGGTCGAGCAGGCCGGGCTCGAACAGCATGCGCCGGAAGACCTCGATCCCGTCGCGCAGGTTCAACGGATCGACGTAGTCCACCAGATCGCCGCCGACCTCAGGGATCGAGCTGCTGCTGGAGGCGACGCAGGGCGTGCCATAGGTCAGGCTCTCGCCCACCGGCAGGCCCCAGCCCTCCACGAAGGACGGGAAGGCGGTGAACAGGCAGTTCTGGTAGAGGGTGGCCAGTTCCTCATCCGACAGGTCGTGCAGGATGTGCAGGCGGCCATCGAGATGGTTGGTATCGCGGATCTGGTTCATCAGATCCTGGACGCGCCAGCCGGGGCGGCCGACGAAGACGAGGTCGGGCACCGCCTCGCCCTTCGTCATCATCTCGCGCCAGATCCGGAACAGGTAGGCGTGGTTCTTGCGGGCCTCGATGGTCGAGACGCTCAGCACGAAGGGACGGTCGCGCAGGCGTGCGATGGCCGGTGTCCAGCGGCCCGGCGCCGCCGCGGGGCGCGACGGGACGGGCTTGAGCACATGCGCGAGCGGCACGGCCTCGACCTCGATCCCCGTGATGCCGTTCTCGGCCATCAGCCGGCGCATGTCCCCCGCCACGTGCTCGCTGATGGTCAGCAGGAAGTCGAAGCTGAGCAGGCCGTCGCCCATGGCCAGGGTGAACCAGACGCTCAGCGTCGGATCGCAGAACTCTGGATGGGTGATCGGGATCAGGTCATAGACATAGAGGCCGACCCGTACGCCGATCTCGCGCAGCCGGGCGCAGTTGTAGACGACGTCGCGCACGTTCCAGAAGGCGCCCAGCACCAGCAGGGTCTGCGTCGGGGCGGGCGTCAGCGTCTGGGCCGAGAGGCGCAGATCCGCCACCAGTTCCTTGAGCCTGTCATGGCTCACCACCGCACTGGTCGCGTAGCGGATCATCTGCGCCAGCACGTCGCTCTGCAGCAGGAGAAGCCCGGTCGGGCTGCTGATCACGAAGCGGTAGGCGTTCAGCGCCGCGGGTGGCAGGGCCAGGACCTGCTCGATGATGTTGGCCTGCACCCGCTGGATGCCGGAAAGGGTCTTGTGGTTGTCGAGGTAGTGCAGGAGGTCCGTCACCTCCAGCAGCGTGGCCGTGGCGAGTTCCTGTTCCGTCCAGTGGCCCATCAACTCCGTGGCGATCTGGCTCTCCCCCAGCATCACCAGTTCCCGATAGGCATCGGCCGAGGCCCCCAGCCGCAGCGCCCCGGCCAGGCACTCGATGGCCTCGCCACGCCGACCGGCCAGGACCAGCGCGCGGCCGAACTGGAGCTGGGCGTCGCCGTCCTCAGGCGCGAGGGCCGCCGCGCGGCGATAGGCCAGCAGGGCATCGGCGGTCTGGCTCTGTTCCTTGAGCGCGTGGCCCAGCTGCACCCAGATGGGGGCATCCTCCGGCTCCGCCTCCAGATGCAGGCGGTAGAACTCCGCTGCGGCGGTCCAGTCCTTCCGATCCCGGGCTTCATCGCCTGCCCGCCGGAACTGGCGGTCCTCACCCCGCAGAGGGGATGTCAGGGAAGCCAGCTTGGTCAAGATCAGTTCCCCGCCACGCATGATTCGTCCGCTCACAAAACTGAGCGATCATCTGTTATCCAATCGAACCATACAACCCGTGGGAGAAACTAAAGAAAGGAATATCCCTTTTGGCGAGTTTACGTGAAGCCGTAGCGTGGATGCGCAGAGGATCAGGCACCTCCACACGTCTCACCTGTCAGCCAACGCCGTGGCGCCCCATTTCCAGGAACTTCTCGCGACGGCGGCTCTTCAGGGTTGCACCATCGACGGACAGCAGCGGCTGCAGGACTTCCCAGACCTTCTGCCCCACATCGGACACCGCCTTGGCCGGGTCGCGGTGCGCGCCGCCCAGCGGTTCCGGCACCACCGCGTCCACGAGGTTCAGGCGCAGCAGGTCCTCCGCCGTCAGCTTGAAGGCCTCCGCCGCCTGCGGCGCCTGGGCGGCGTCGCGCCACAGGATGGAGGCGCCGCCTTCCGGCGAGATGACGCTGTAGATGCTGTGCTCCAGCATCAGGATGCGGTCCGCCGCGGCCAGGGCGATGGCGCCGCCGGAACCGCCCTCGCCGATGATCGTGGCGACCACGGGCACCGGCGCCTCCAGGCAGGCCTCGATGGAGCGCGCGATGGCCTCGGCCTGCCCGCGCGCCTCGGCCTCGATGCCGGGAAAGGCGCCCGCCGTGTCCACGAAGGTGATGATCGGGATGCCGAAGCGCCCGGCGAGCTCGATCAGGCGCCGCGCCTTGCGGTAGCCTTCCGGCTTGGCGCTGCCGAAATTGTGCTTGATGCGGGTCTCGGTGTCGGTGCCCTTCTCGGTGCCCAGGACCATCACCGAATGGCCGCGGAAGCGGCCAAGGCCGCCCACCACCGCCTCGTCATCGGCGAAGGCGCGGTCCCCCGCCAGCGGCGTGAACTCCTCGACCAGCGCCTCGATATAGGCCAGGCATTTCGGCCGCTCCGGGTGGCGGGCCACCTGCGCCTTCTGCCAGGGGGAGAGCTTGCTGTAGGTGGCGGCGAGGAGCTTCTCGGCCTTGTCCTGCAGGCGGCCGACTTCTTCCGCCACATCGATGCCGCCGGCATCGGTGGTCCGGCGGAGTTCCTCGATCTGGCCTTCCAGCTCGGCGATCGGCTTTTCGAAATCCAGGAAATGACGCATCGGGGGTCCGTACACGGGGGCGTGCGGAGCGGCTAGAGCGGATCGTGCCGGAAGGGAAGCGCCGGACCCGCGAATCCGCCCCGCCAGGAAGGGAAGGCGATGCCCCGGCCCCGGCCGTGCAGGCAAGGCCCAATGCGGGGCGGCGGCGTGCCCGTCAGCGACCTGCCTCGTCCGGCTTCTCGACCTGGCCGCGCCGTTGCAGGCGGAGCGCCACCAGCCAGCACGAAAGGGCCCAGGCCGCGCCCAGGCACCAGCCGGCCAGCACATCGGTCGGCCAGTGCACCCCCAGGTAGATCCGGCTGGCACCCACCAGCAGCGTCACCGCCACCGCGACGGCCATCACATAGAGCTTCAGCCGCGGCCCGGCCTGGATGCGCGTCATCAGCGCCCCCAGGGTCAGGTAGGTGACGGCCGAAAGCATGGCATGGCCGCTGGGGAAGCTGGCGGTGAAGACCTCCACCATATGTGGCACCACATCCGGCCGTGGCCGCTCGAAGGCCAGCTTCACCAGCAGGGAGAGCACGGTGCCGCCCAGGATGGACACCGCGGTCAGCAGGGCCGCGCCGCGCTTGCGCTCCAGCAGCAGGCCGCCCAGCACCACGAGGCTCACGGAAACCAGGATCACGTTGCTGCCCAGGGCCGTCACGTCCTGGGCGATCGCCGGCAACCAGCGGGGACCGATCGGATGCTCCAGGTCGGCCGGGTCCCGCAGCAGGAGCAGCATGTGGCGGTCGAAGCCCTCCAGGCTGTCACCATGCACCAGCGCCGCCAGCGCCACGAAGCCAAGCAGCCCGCCCGCCACCAATAGCAGGCCGAGCAGCCCCGGCAGTTCGGGCATGGCGTCGCGCCGCTCGAATCGGGTCATGCGTGTCCTCCTTCCCGCCCTTGCCCTGGCGAGGTGCCCCGGTTCTCCCTTCGCCCCCGCCAGGGCAGCAACGGCTCAGCCGGCGTCGCGTTCACCCGCCGGCACGGCGGCGTCGGAGAGCGGGTGGTGCAGTTCCATCACCGCCCGCAGCCGCTCCTCCAGCACCTTGGTGTAGATCCTGTCTCTTGATCACATCTACGCACAGCTCCACCGTAAGGCGAA
>NZ_BDLP01000017.1:0-30658 GCF_001950415.1 Roseomonas sp. TAS13 | reverse complement strand
TCGCCTTACGGTGGAGCTGTG
Organism: Roseomonas sp. TAS13; assembly: GCF_001950415.1. Lineage (NCBI taxonomy): Bacteria > Pseudomonadati > Pseudomonadota > Alphaproteobacteria > Acetobacterales > Roseomonadaceae > Roseomonas > Roseomonas sp. TAS13. Next base: position 30,637 of record NZ_BDLP01000017.1, on the reverse strand, counting down.
CGTAGATGTGATCAAGAGACAGGCGGCGGTGGGCTCGTCCTCGTTCAGGATGCGGCGGATGGAGGCCAGGATGTCCTCCATGTTGGGGTCCTGGCCGGCGGGGCCCTGCGATCCGGACATGCTCACCGTTCCGTCGTGGCGGCGACCGGGGTGTAGTCGCCCAGGCCGATCCAGCGGTCGCGCACCGCCTTGTAATAGGCCGTCATGTCATAGATCTGCACCGGCAGGGCCAGGTCCTTCGCCGTCAGCCGCCCCACCGCCGCCGCAAGAGAGTAGGAAGAGGTCACGTTGCTCGCCAGCGCCTGCACCAGCGCCACGCGGTTGTTCAGCAGCTCCTGCTCCTGGTTCAGCACGTCCAGCGTGGTGCGGCTGCCAACCACGGCTTCGCGCTGCACGCCGTCCAGCGCGATCTCGGCGGCGCGGATGGCGGCGCGGTTGCCCTCGACGGTGGCACGGTTGCTCACCAGCGTTTCCCAGGCGGAGGTGGCCTGCTGGCTGGCCGTGCGGCGCTGGTCGTCCACCACCTGCCGCAGCCGCGAGGCATCCTGCCGCGCCGCGCGCACGGTCGCGTATTCCGACCCGCCCTGGTACAGCGGCACGGTGACGTTGGCGGTGAACTGCCCGCCCGTGAAGCGCGTGCCGTCGGCATTGGAATTGTCGGCGCGGTAGCCCTGGGCCTGCACGCTCGCCTGGGGCAGCAGCGCCGACATCTGCACGTCGATGAAGTCGCGCCCCGCGGCCTCGTCGAACAGCGAGGCCACGACATTCGGGTTGTTGACGGCGGCCATCTGGCTCGCCTCCTGCGAGGAGCGCACCGGCGCCTTCAGCGGCTGCGGCGCGGTCAGCCGGTTCGGCACCATGCCGATGACCTGCTGGAACACCGCCCGCGCGCTCTGCAACTGGCCTTCCGCCGTGGCACGGTTGGCGCGCGCCGCGGAAAGCCGCGATTCCGCCTGAGCGACGTCGGTGCGGGTGATCTCGCCGACCCGGAAGCGCTCGTTGGTCGCGTCGAGCTGGCGCTGCAGCACCTGAACGTTGTTGATGTTCAGGCGCAGTTCCTCGGAATAGAGGATCATGTTGACATAGGCGTTGACCGCCTGCTGCAGCACCTGCTGCTCCGTGGCCAGGAGCCGGGCGCGCTGCGCCAGGACCTGGTTCTCCGCCCGGCGGGTGGAGGCCACGGTGCGGCCGCCGCGATAGATCGGCTGCGTCGCCGTCGCCGCCAGGGTCATCGTGTCGCGGGTGACACGGCTGTAGTAGGAGACGTCGTTCTGCCGGGTCCGGGCCGTGCCCTCGACATAGCCGGCGGCGCCGCTCAGGGACACGGTGGGCCGCCAGCCCGCCAGGGCCTGCGGCACGTTCTCGTCCACCACGCGCAACTGAGCGCGGGCCGTCTGCAGCGTCGGGTTGTTGGCATAGGTCTGCGCCAGGGCTTCCTGCAGCGACTGTGCCTTGGCCGCGGCGGGAAGGGCGAGGGCGGTGGCGAGAGCGAGGGTGAGGCGTCGTGACATCGGCACCGGAACTCCTTGCGCGGGCCCGAAGGCCGGGCGCCCAGGTCTCGAGGGATGGTTTCGCCGGAGCCTAGACCGCCCTGCCTTCCCATGGCCAGAAGAGCCGTCATCCGCAGGGATGGTCGCGGACGGGCGGCGGCGGGGATCGGCGGGAAGGCCGGCGGGCCCTGGCGGGCGGTGAACCGGCCCCGCCTGGCGGGCCCGGTCCGGGCGGGGATCTCCGGCGGGCTTCCCGGCGGGGGTCCCCCCGGGCGCCCGCCGCCGGGCCAAACGGCCCCTGCCGTCAGGCGAAGACGAATCCGGCGGGCGCGAAAAAGCCGGGCAGCCGCTCCGTCTGGCAGTCGAAGGCGGGCACGGCGGAGAAGGCGCCGCCGGTGCGGCGGCCGAGCACAGCACGGCCGGCCTGGCCCTCGGGCCGCAGCACGGTCACGAGTCGCCCGCCCTCGGCGAGCTGCGAGGAGATGGCCTCCGGCACCTGGGGCACCGCCCCTTCGATGAGGATGGCATCATAGGGCGCGGCCTCGGGCCAGCCGGCGGCGAGATCGCCCTGCTCCAGCCGCAGACGCAATCCGGGCAGCCCGCCCAGGGCGTGGCGCGCGATGTCGATCAGGCGCACATCGGATTCCAGCGCGACGACCTCGGCCCCCATCTCGGCCAGGACCGCGGCGCCGTAGCCCGTGCCGGCGGCGACCACCAGCACGCGCTCCCCCGCCCGCGGGTTCAGAAGCTGGACCAGCCGCGCCAGGGCCATCGGCTGCATCAGGAAGCGGCCCTCGCCGAGCGGCAGGTCGCCATCCACCATGGCACGGTCCGCCATGCCCTGTGGCACGAAGCGCTCGCGCGGCAGTGTCAGCATGGCGTCCAGCAACCGCGCGTCGGTCACCTTGTTGGGGCGGACCTGCCCATCCACCATGTAACGGCGCGCCTCGACGTAATCCATGCCGCTTCCGGACCCCCTGCTGGTCGTCTGTGCCGCCGCTTATAGGTCGGCGGGTGCATGTGGCCAAGCCTACAGCCGCGAATGTATCAGCTTACCGCCCCCACCCCCTGGACAGGACGGTGCCCGCCCCGTAGATGGGCGGCGTGGCTCCGTGCCCGAGTGGTCAGGGAGCGGTCTGCAAAACCGTGTACGGCGGTTCGATTCCGCCCGGAGCCTCCACACCACTTCCATCCTGAATACCGGAAAATCAGCCCACTGGGCCTGATTCTTGTTGGTTTGCGCGAAGCGTTGGGCAGGTATTCCGGCGATTTCCGGGTTGTTTGAAAAAATCTGTCCCCTCTGTCTTGCGGGCCCCGCCGCCCTCGGATAGATGAGCCCCACCACGGCGATCCCCGATAGCTCAGCTGGTAGAGCACGCGACTGTTAATCGCTAGGTCGTTGGTTCGAGTCCAACTCGGGGAGCCATCTTTCTCCTTACATCCTGATGCGGCGGCGGTGCGGGAAACTTCCACCGGATCGGGGCATACCCCACGGCTTTCGCTGCCTCGGCATCCCAGGCGCGCGGCACCTCCCCACCTTTCCCCGCGCCCTCCTCCCTCGGCCCCGCCAGGGACCGTCCGCAACGGATGCGGCGCGCGGCTGTTGAACCGGCACTCCCCGGAGGGCCGGTCCGTCCGGGACGCAGCCAGGAAGCCGCCATGCCCAAGCCTGTCCGGAAGGAGGATTTCCCGCCTGCCAGGGTCCGCCGCTACCTCGAACCCGGCCCGATCGTGCTCGTCTCCTCCCACTGGCAGGGGCGGGACAACATCATGACCCTGGGCTGGCACATGATCATGGAGTTCTCGCCCTCCCTGCTCGCCTGCATGATCTCGCGCGGCAACCACAGCCACCGGATGATCCGGGAGAGCGGCGAATGCGTGGTCAACCTGCCCACCACCCGCCTCACCGACGAGGTTGTCGGGATCGGCAACTGCTCCGGGGCGGGGACCGACAAGTTCGCCGCCTTCGGCCTGACCGCCGAGCCGGCCAGGGAAGTCCGGGCGCCGCTGATCGGCGAATGCCACGCCAGCTTCGAATGCCGGCTGCACGACGACGCGCTGGTCGGGAAATACGACCTCTTCGTCTTCGAGGTGGTGAAGGCGCATGTCGCCCCTTCCCCCCGGCATCCGGAAACGCTGCACTATACGGGGGACGGCGTCTTCATGGTGTCGGGCCGGATCATCAGCCGCCGGCCGCTGTTCCGGCCGGAGATGCTCTGACCCGGCGCGGGCGGGTCGCTTTTCGCAGCTGTTTTCTTCGTGTTGTCATGATCCCGGCGCTGGCGCGGCCGGGCCTGTCATGCAGAATCCGGCCATGCTCCGCGAACAGATCCTGACCAATGCCACCCTCGTCCTGCCCGATTGCCTGCTCGACGGCACCATTCTCCTCCGCGACGGGCTGATCGCGGAGATCGCCCCGGGCCGCAGCCAGGCGCCGGGCGCGCTGGACCTGGAGGGCGACCACCTCATCCCTGGCATCATCGACCTGCACACCGACAACCTGGAGCGCCAGGTCCTGCCGCGCGCCGGGGCGCGCTGGCCCTCGCGCTCCGCCATGCTGTCGCACGACGCGCAGACCGCGGCCGCCGGGGTGACGACGGTCTTCGACGCCCTCTGCGTGGGCGACATCAACACGACCGGCGGGCGGCACCGGACCTTTCTGGACGGGGTGGCCGACCTCGCCTCCCTCGGCCTGGCCGGCGTGCTGAAATGCGACCACTTCCTGCATTTGCGCTGCGAGTTGCCGGCTCCGGACATGGACTCGCTGCTGGCCGAGGTCGCCTCCCATCCGCTGCTGCGCTTCGCCAGCCTGATGGACCATGTGCCCGGCGTGGGCCAGTTCGTGGACATGGACCGCTACCGCGCCATGAAGCGGCGGGAGGGGATGAAGGACGCGGAGATCGAGGTGCATATCGAGGCGATGACCGCGCTGCGCACGGCGAATGCCGCCCGCAACCGCGCCGCGCTTCTGGATACGCTGGGCGGGCGGGTTCCGCTGGCCGCGCATGACGACTGGTGCGCCGCCGAGGTCGCCCGGAACCATGCGGACGGCATCCGGGTCAGCGAGTTCCCGGTGAACCACGAGGCCGCCCGCGCCGCCCGCGCGCATGGCATGGACGTCATCGTGGGCGCTCCCAACCTCGTGCGCGGCGGCAGCCATTCCGGCAATGTCGCGGCCATCGACCTGGTGCGCGAAGGGCTGGCGGACTGCATCGCCAGCGACTACGTGCCCCCCGCCATGCTGGAGGCCGCCTGGCGGCTCGGCCTGGGGGAAGGCATCGGCCTCCCCGCCGCGATCGCCCTGGTCACCGCCAACCCCGCCCGCATGGCGCTGCTGGACGACCGCGGCAGGCTGGAGCCCGGGCTGCGGGCCGACATGGTGCGGGTGCGCCCCCTGCCCGCTTCGCTCGCGCCGGCGGGCACCGCGCTGCCCATGGTGCGCTCGGTTTGGTTGGCCGCGGAGCGCATCGCGTGACGCCGCCTTCCGCCGAGACCGCCCGTGTCGCCCTCTACTGGGCGCCCGAGCGCGACGACCCGCTGCACCGCCTCGGCGCCTCCTGGCTCGGGCGCGACCCGGAAACCGGGGCCACGCTGGAACAGCCGCCTGTCCCGGGCTTCGACCTGGCCGAGGCGACGGCGGATGCGCGGCTCTACGGCCTGCACGCCACGCTGAAGGCACCCTTCCGCCTCGCCACCCCCTATGCGGAGTTCCGAGAGGGGGCGATGGCGCTGGCGGCGCACCTGCGCCCCTTCACCCTGCCGCCGCTGGCGCTGGAGAATTTCGGCGGCTTCCTGGCGCTGCGGGAATCGCAGCCCTCGGCGACGCTCCAGGGCTTCTGCGATGCCTGCGTCGAAGCGCTGGACCGCTTCCGTGCCCCGCTGAACGAGGCCGAGATCGCCCGTCGACGCCCGGAACGGCTGGAGCCGCGGCGCCGCGCGCATCTGGAACGCTGGGGCTATCCGGATGTCTTCGGGGACTGGAAGTTCCACGTCACCCTGTCCCGGCGCCTCTCGGAGCCGGAGGTGGCCCTGGTCCGTCCGCTGCTGGAAGGCCATCTGGGCGATGTCCCGGCCCACCCACGCCCGGTGCGGGAGCTCTGCATCTTCACCCAGCGCGCGCCCGGCGCGCCCTTCCTGATCGCGGAGCGGCTGCCGCTGCTCGGCTGAGGCGATTTCGTGCCCCATCCCTGCTGACGCGGCGCGGGGCGCGGGTCTATGACTCGGGGCCATGTTCACCACACGCCCCGAGATCGCCGGCACCTTCGGTGCCGTCGCCAGCACGCACTGGATCGCGAGCCAGGTCGGCATGGCCGTGCTGGAGCGGGGCGGCAACGCCTTCGACGCCGGCGCGGCTGCCGGCTTCACGCTGCAGATCGCCGAGCCGCACCTGAACGGCCCGCTCGGCGACTGCCCGATCATCGTCCATGATGCCGCCACCAGCACGCAGAGCGTGATCTGCGGCCAGGGCGTGGCCCCGGCGGCACTGGATGTGGCGCTGGTGCGGGATTCGCTGGGGCTGGACCTGATCCCCGGTACGGGTCTCCTGCCGGCCATGGTGCCGGGCGCCTTCGATGCCTGGGCCACCATGCTGCGCGACCACGGCACCTGGCGGATCGGCGAGGTGCTGGAATTTGCCATCGGCTATGCCATGCGCGGCATCCACTACGTGCCGCGCATCTGCGCCACGGTGCAGACCATGCGGCCGCTCTTCGAGCAGGAATGGCCGACCAGCGCCGCGCTCTGGCTGCGCGACGGCGGGCCGAAGCCGGGCCGGCTCTGGGCGAACCCGATGCTGGGCGAGACCTACCGGCGCGTGGTGCGCGAGGCCGAGGCCGCCGGCCCGGACCGCGTGGCGCAGATCGATGCCGCCCGCCGCGCCTGGTACGAGGGCTTCGTGGCCGAGGCGATCGACCGCTTCGTGCGCGGGACCGAGGTGCTGGATGCCTCCGGCCGCCGCAACAGGGGCGTGCTGACCGGGCAGGACATGGCGAAGTGGCGCGCCCCGGTGGAGGCGCCCCTCGCCCTGGACTACGGCGATGTGCGCGTCCTGAAATGCGGCGCCTGGAGCCAGGGGCCGACCCTGCTGCAGACCCTCGCCCTGCTGCGCGGCTTTGACCTGGATGCCACCGAGGCCACCGGCGAGGAATTCGTGCATCTGGTGGTGGAGGCGATGAAGCTCGCCTTCGCCGACCGCGAGGCCTTCTACGGCGACCCGGACTTCGCCGCGGTGCCGATGGAGACGCTGCTCTCCGAACCCTACAATGCCGCGCGCCGGGCGCTGATCGGGGCCGGGGCGTCGCTCGATTTCCGCCCCGGCTCGCCGGACGGGATCGCGCCGCGCACCGACTACGCCGCCGCCGTGGCCCGCGCCGAGGCCGCGCACGAGGCGCTGGGCGGGGGCGAGCCGACCGTCTCGCGCCTCGGCGCCTCGGGTGGCGACACCTGCCATGTCGATGTGGTGGACCGCTGGGGCAACATGGTCTCGGCCACGCCTTCGGGCGGATGGCTGCAATCCTCCCCCGCCATCCCGGAGCTGGGCTTCTGCCTCGGCACGCGCGGGCAGATGTTCTGGCTGGACGAGACGCTGCCGAACGGGCTGCGGCCGGGCAAGCGGCCGCGCACCACCCTCTCGCCCTCCATGGCGCTGCGCGACGGCAAGGCGTGGATGAGCTTCGGCACCCCGGGCGGCGAGCAGCAGGACCAGTGGCAGCCGATCATGCTGCTGCGGATGCTGCATCACGGGCTGAACATCCAGCAGGCGATCGACGCGCCGGCCTTCCACACGGAGCACTGGGTCTCCTCCTTCTGGCCGCGCGGCGCGCGCCCGGGGAAGGTGGTGCTGGAAGGCCGCTACGACGCCTCGGTCGCGGCGGCGCTGACGGCGCGCGGGCACAGGGTGGAGGTCGGGCCGGACTGGTCGGAAGGGCGGCTCAGCGCCGTCCGCCGCGAGCCGGACGGGCAGATCCTGGCCGGCGCCAACCCGCGCGGCATGCAGGGCTACGCGGTCGGCCGCTGACGGCTCCCCTGGCGCGTCCCGGCCGGGTGCAAGAGCGGCGGCTGGATCCTGGCGCCCTATCCCCGCGCCGCGTCGGAGCGAAGATAGGCGAGCACGGCTTCCGTCACCATGCGCCGCTGCGACGCCGCATCCGCCGGATCGTCCAGGGCCATGAACGAAGGATCAGCCGAGAGGAAACAAGAATGAGCGGGCCTACAGAACACGAGCCGCATGCCCGGCACCAATCCAAGAAGGCCGCGGCCAGCGGCTGGATCGGCTCTGCGCTCGAATATTATGACTTCTTCATCTATGCCACCGCCGCGGCGCTGATCTTTCCGCAGATCTTCTTTCCAGCCGGCAACCCCACCGTGGCCATCGTCGCCTCGCTCGCCACCTATGGCGTCGGCTATGTCGCGCGCCCGATCGGTGCCTTCGTGCTCGGCCACATGGGCGACACCATCGGCCGCAAGCGCGTCCTGATCTTCTGCATGTTCCTGATGGGCATCTCGACCATGCTGGTCGGCCTGCTGCCCACCTATCATCAGGTCGGCATCCTGGCCCCGGTGCTGCTGGTGATCCTGCGCCTCGTCCAGGGCTTCGCCGTGGCGGGCGAGATCTCGGGCGCCAGTTCCATGATCCTGGAGCACGCGCCCTTCGGCCGACGCGGCTTCTACGGCAGCTTCACCCTGCAGGGCGTGCAGGCGGGGCAGATCCTGGCCGCCGCCGTGTTCCTGCCGCTCGCCCATTACATGCCGGCCGAAGCCTTCCAGAGCTGGGGCTGGCGCATTCCCTTCCTGCTCAGCTTCTTCGTGATCGTGGCCGGCTTCATCATCCGCCGCGAGGTCGAGGAAACCCCCGCCTTCACCGAGGAGGAGAACAGGAGCGGCCCGCCGCGCGCGCCGATCAAGGAGGCCTTCCGCGAGAGCTGGCCCGATATGATCCGCGTCGTCTGCATGGCGCTGATGAACGTGGTCCCGGTCGTGGCCACGGTCTTCGGCGGCGCCTATGCGGTGCAGGCCGCCTACGGGATCGGCTTCCACGCGGATGTCTATCTCTGGATCCCGGTGCTCGGGAACATCCTGGCCGTACTGGTCATCCCCTTCGTCGGCGACCTGTCCGACCGGATCGGCCGCCGTCCGCCGATCCTCGTCGGCTCGCTCGGCGCCGGGCTGCTGTCCTTCGGCTACCTCTATGCCATCAGCATCCACAACGTGCCGATGGCGATCGTCATGTCGCTGTTGATGTGGGGCCTGGTCTACCAGGGCTACAACGCCATCTTCCCGAGCTTCTTTCCGGAGCTCTTTCCGACCCGCACCCGCGTCTCGGCGATGGCGATCTCGCAGAACATCGGCACCACCATCACCGCGCTGCTGCCGGCGCTCTTCGCCGCCATCGCGCCGCCGGGTTCGCCCAATATCCCGCTGACCATCGGGGCGGTCACCCTGGGCATCACCGCCATCGCGGCCATCGCCGCCTATACCGCGCGCGAGACCTACCGGATCCACATGAACGACCTGGGACAGGCGAATGCCCAGCCAGTGGAGAAGGGCCGCTACGACGAACTGCGGCTGCAGTCGATCGACGCGACCCTGGCCAAGGGCTGAAGCGATCCGGCCAGGACGGAAGAGGGCCGGCGGAGTGATCCGCCGGCCCTCTTCCTGTGTTCAGGCCTTGCTCACGCCCCAGAAGAGCGGGAACGGCGCCTTGGCCACACCCTTCAACCCACTCTGCCAAGCGGAATAGCCCAGGAAGAAGCCGGTCGGGACATAGGTCACGAGGTCCATGGAGCCGGCATTGATGGCATCCATCGCCACCTTCTCCGCGGCGAGGTCCGGCGCGTCGAACCAGCGCGCGATATCCGCCTGCACCTTGTCCGACTTCGGCCAGCCGAACCAGGCGCCGTCGCCGCTGGCATCGATGCCCTTGTAGGGGGCCGGGTTGATGCAATCGACGCCGGAATGCCAGGAGAAGAAGATGTTCCAGCCGCCCTGGGACGGCGGCGCCTTGCTGGTGCGGCGGGAGCCGACCGTGCCCCAGTCCAGCGCCTGGTAGTCCACCTGGAAGCCCAGCTTCTTCAGCACCTCCGCCGTCACGTCGCCCTGGGCCTTGGTGATCGGCACGTCGGAGGCGACCAGCATCGTCACCTTGGCCCCGGCATGGCCCGCCTCGGCGATCAGCTTCCTCGCCGCCTCGATCTGGCGCGGCCCCTTCAGCCGCTCCGCCCCGGCCTCGGTGTAGAGCGGCGTGCCGGGGGTGAAGAAGCTCGGCAGGCGCTTCCACAGCGCCTCGTCGTCGCCGACGATGGCGCGCATGTAGTCCTCCTGGTCCACCGCCATCTGGAGGGCGTGGCGCACGCGCACGTCGTCGAAGGGCGGCTGCAGGTGGTTGATCCGCATGGCGCCGATGTTGCCGAGCGGATCGGCGATCCCGACGCTCAGCCCCCGCGCGCCCTTGAGCACCGGCACGAGGTCGGCGATCGGGTTCTCCCACCAGTCGATCTCGCCGCTCTGCAAGGCGCCGGCGGCGGTGCCGGGGTCGGGCATGGTGATCCATTCCACGCGGTCCAGCAGCACCTTCTTGCCGCCCGCCAGCCAGTCGGACGGTTCCTCGCGCGGCTGGTAGTCGGGGCTGCGCTCGAAGACCGCCTTCGACCCGGCCATCCACTCGTCACGTTTGAAGCGGAAGGGGCCGGAGCCGACATATTCCTTGATCTGCTGGAACGGATCGGTCTTCGCGATCCGCTCCGGCATGATCACCAGCAGCGGCGTGTTGCTCTTGCCCAGGGCGAAGAGCAGCTTCGGGAAGGGCTTGTTCAGACGGAAGCGGAAGGTGCGGTCGTCCACCGCCTCCAGCGCGTCCAGCCGGGCCTTGATCATCTGGCCCATCGTGTCGCGGACCATCCACCGGTTGACGCTGGCCACCACGTCGGCGCTGCGCACCGGCTCCCCGTCATGGAACTTCAGGCCGGGACGGAGGTGGAAGGTCCAGGTCCTGAAGCCGTCCGCGACCTCGTGCCCCTCGCACATCTGCGGCTTCGGCTGCAAATCCGCGCCAAGGCCGTAGAGCATGTCGAAGACCATCAGCGCGCCGTTGCGCACCACGAGCTGGGTGCCGGCCACGGCATCGAGGTTCGGCAGGTCGGCCTGGGGCACGAAATGGAGCGTCCTGCTCCCGCCGCTGCCCTGGGCGCGCACGACATGCGGCGTGGCGAGCATGGCCGTGGCCACGGCCACCCCCGTGCCCTTCAGAAGATCCCGACGCTGCATTGCTCTTCTTTCCTCGCGGAACGGAAAACTGCCCAACGACGGGGCAGTCACCGGCAGGATATAGACCAACCGCAGGGAAATGCCCATAGACAAGGCGTTACCGGATGGTTTCCGGCCACCATGCCCAAACCAGGGTCAACTGTCCTGGACACGAGCAATCGGTTTTTCCTCGCCTCCGCCCTTCCCGCGCCGTGCCATGGCGTTCATCTTCCCGCGCGACGGAGGATGCGATGCGCGCGATCTTTGTGATGATCAAATGCGAGATGGGACTGTCCTACCGCGTGGCGCGGGAGATGGTGGACGGCATCCCGGAGCTTTCGGAGATGCACTCGACCTCCGGCCAGTACGACCTGCTGGGAAAGTTCTATCTCGAACCCGGCCAGGATATCGGCCTCTTCGTGGTGGAGCGCGTGCAGACCGTGCCCGGGGTGAAGGACACCTACACGATCCAGACCTTCAACGCTTTCTCGGCCTGAGGCCCGCGCGGCCTCAGCCACCCAGTTCGCGGCGGTAGAGGTCCAGCGTCGCCGCGTCGAAACAGGCGAAGATCACCTCCAGATCCCCGTCCTCCAGCGCCTGGCGCACGGTGGCCACGGCGATCCGCGCCGCCGGGCCCGGCGGATAGCCGTAGATGCCGGTGGAGATCGCCGGGAAGGCGATGCTCCGGCCACCCGCCTGCCGCAACAAGGCGATCGAGTTCCGGTAGCAGGCGGCCAGCAACTCCGCCTCGCCCGAGCCGCCACCATGCCAGACCGGCCCCACCGTATGGATCACATGCCGCGCCGGCAGGCGGAAGCCGGGAGTGATCCGCGCCTCCCCGGTCGGACAAGGTGCCAGCGCCCGCGAGGCGCGGACCAGCTCCGGCCCGGCGGCACGGTGGATCGCCCCGTCAACCCCGCCGCCGCCGGCCAGGGCCCTGTTGGCCGCGTTCACGATGGCATCGACCGCCAGAGTGGTGATGTCCGCCTGTTCCGCCTGCATAGCCACGCCGCGCCTCCTGTCGTGTCTTCCCGGAACCGGGAACCGCGGCGGTGGCCGGCCCGCCGGATGTGTCAATTTCCGCCACTTGGCGATGATTTTTGTTGCACTGCAAAGAGCGTCGGGGCAGGCGAGCACATGATGCTCCGCCACGCCTTTTCCCTCCGGCGGCGCGAACGGAAAGACCGCGCATGAGAACAGCCCCTCCGGCCCAGGGCAGCAGCCTGCCCGCCCTGGCCTCCGTCACGACGCTCTTCTTCGCCTGGGGTTTCGCGACCTCGATCATCGACACGCTGGTGCCGATGGTGCGCTCGGTCTTCTCGCTCAGCTTCACCGAGGCGATGCTCACGCAGTTCGCCTTCTTCCTGGCCTATGGCATCGTGTCCCTGCCGGCCGCGCTGCTGGTCGGGCGGCTGGGCTACCCACGCTCCATCGTGCTCAGCCTGGGCATCATGATCCTGGCCTGCCTGGGCATGCCGCTCGCCACCTCGCTCGGCCATTACAGCCTGGTGCTGGCCAGCCTCTTCGTGCTGGCCTGCGGCATCACCATCCTACAGGTCTCGGCCAATCCGCTCTGCGCCCATCTCGGCCGGCCGGAGGATTCGCATCGCCGCCTGACCTTGTCCCAGGCCTTCAACTCCCTGGGCACGGTGGCCGGCCCCCTGGTCGGTTCCGCCCTGCTGCTGAGCGGCGGTGTCTTCGCGCTGGGCGACGGCGCCACCGGCCCGACCACCGAGCAGGTCGCCCAGTCGCTCCGCCGGATCGACACGCAGTTCCTGGGCATCGCCGCGGGGATCGCCCTGCTGGCCGCCCTGATCTGGGCCATGCGGCGCCAGCTGGAGCGCCATGGCGGCAGGACGGATGAGGACCAGGGCGGCTCGGTGGCCCAGGCCTTCCGCTCCGCCTGGGCCATCTTCGGCGCGGTGGCGCTCTTCCTCTATGTCGGGGCGGAGGTCTCGATCGGCGCCGCCATGATCAACCTGCTGGAACAGCCGCAGATCCTGAACGCCCCGGCGGCCACGGCCGGGCACCTGCTCTCTCTCTACTGGGGCGGCGCCATGGTCGGCCGCTTCATCGGCAGCGCCGTGCTGAGCCGGGTCGAGGCGGGCAAGCTGCTGGCCGCCGTCGCGGCGGTGGCCGGGCTGCTCTGCGTCGCGGTCAGCGGCAGCACGGGCCTGCCGGCGGCGGTCTGCGCCCTGTCGATCGGGCTGTTCAACGCGGTGATGTTCCCGACGATCTTCACCCTGACGCTGGAGCGCTCCTCCGCCCCGCCGGCCGCGACCTCCGGCCTGCTCTGCATGGCCATCGTGGGCGGCGCGGTCGTGCCGCTGGCAACCGGCCTGCTCGCCGACCATGCCGGGCTGAGCATCGCCTTCCTGGTCCCGGCCGCCTGCTATGCCGGAATCGCGATCTTCTCGGTCACCGGGCTGATGACCCGGGCCGGGGCATCCGCCCGGAGGCGCGACGCCGTCGCCACGGCGCACTGAACCGGACGGCCCGGGGGAAAGGGCGCGCCCTCCCCCGGGTTCCGCATCACCCCTCGCCCGGCCTCAGTAACCCAGGGCGATGCCATCCTTGCGCGGGTCGGAGGCGCCGATCAGCACGCCGCGCTCGTGGTCGATCAGGATCGCCTGGCCGCCGCCATGCGGACTGTGGATCGGGCAGCAGGAATGGCCCATGCGCTGCAGCTTCTCCACCAGCTCCATGGGAATGCCCCGCTCCACCTGCACCTTGCCGCCCAGCGGGAAGAGGCGCGGCAGGTCCAGCGCCTCCTGCGGGTTCAGGCCGAACTCGAAGTGGTTGGCGAGGAAGAGCGTCTGGCCCATCGGCTGGAAATGGCCGCCCATCACGCCATAGGGCATGAGCGCGCGGCCGTCCTTCATCACCATGCCGGGAATGATCGTGTGCATGGGGCGCTTGCGCGGCGCGATGCAGTTCGGGTGCCCCTCCTGGAGCCGGAAGCCGAAGCCCCGGTTCTGCAGCATCACGCCGCTCCGCTCCGCCAGGATGCCGGAGCCGAAGCCCTCGAAGAGCGAGTTGATAAAGGAGCAGGCATTGCCGTCCTTGTCCACCACGCAGAGATAGACGGTGTCCTTGTGCCTCGCCCAGTCCGCCTCGCCCGGCGGAGGCAGTTCCGGCAGGGCGCGGTCGTCGCGGATCTGCGCCCGGATCGCGTCGGCATAGGCCCGCGAGGTCAGGTGCCCGACCGGCACCTCGGCCTGGGAAGGATCGGCGAGGAAGGCGTCGCGGTCGCGATAGGCGAAGCGCGCCGCCTCGATATGGCGGTGCATGCGTTCGGCGGAAAGCGGGCCGCCCGGCGGGGCCTCGAAGCCGCCCAGGATGTTCAGCAGCATCAGCACCAGCATGCCGGAGCCGTTGGGCGGGCACTGGTAGACCTCCATGCCGCGCCATTCCGTGCGGATCGGCTCGACGAACTCGGCCACCGCCTGCCCGGCGGAGAAATCCTCCTCCGTATGCGTGCCACCCGCCGCGCGCAGGGTCGCGACCATATCGGCCGCCACGGCACCGGTGTAGAAGCCGGCCGCACCCTGCTTCGCGATCGCCCGCAGCGTCTCCGCCAGCTCCGGCTGGCGGAACACGTCGCCCACGCCATAGGGCTGGCCGTCCTTCAGGAAGCGCCGGGCCGTGGCCGGGTGCTTCCGCAGCTTCTCGGCGGCGAGCTCCCAGTCATGCGCCACGCGCGGCGTGACCGGATGGCCTTCCTCCGCCCACCGGATCGCCGGTTGCAGCACCGCGTCCAGCCCCAGCTTCCCATGCGTGCGGGACAGCAGGTCCCAGGCCGAGACCGCGCCCGGCACCGTCACCGAATGGGCCGAGGTGTTGACCATCGCCGTCAGCCCGGTGGCGCGCAGCGCCTCCGGCGTCGCACCGGCCGGGCCGCGGCCCGAACCGTTCAGCGCCACCACCTTGCCGGTGCCGGCCGGGGCGTAGAGGCAGAAGCAGTCGCCGCCGATTCCCGTGCTCTGCGGCTCGATCACCGCCAGCACCGCCGCCGCGGCGATGGCCGCGTCCATCGCATTGCCGCCCGCCCGCAGGATATCGACCGCCGCCAGCGTGGCGGCGGGCATCGAGGTGGCCGCCATCCCATGGGTGGCGATGGCCGGGCTGCGGCCGGGGCGGTGGAAGTCACGGTTCACGGCGGGGAATGCTCCTGGCAACGAGCCTGGCGTCGGGCCGCCGGGATGCGGCCGCGCATGTCACGGCGGACGCTGGCACGGCCCCCGCGCGACGGCAACCATGCAGGCCGCGTGCCGCGGCCTCTTCCGCTGCCGGGCAGGCTCGGCTAGGCACGGGGGCATGGACGCAACGGCGACGATCGAAGACTTCACGAAGCTCGACATCCGCACCGGCACCATCGCCCGGGCGGAAGCCTTTCCGGAAGCCCACAAGCCCGCGATCAAGCTCTGGGTCGATTTCGGCCCGGAACTCGGGATCAGGCAGAGCTCCGCCCAGATCACCGTGAACTACGATCCCCATGGCCTGGCTGGGCGCCAGGTCATCGCCGTCGTCAACTTCCCGCCCCGCCGTATCGGCGGCTTCGCCAGCGAGGTTCTCGTGCTCGGCGTGCCGGACGAGAACGGCGATGTCGTTCTCCTGCGCCCCGACACGCCCGTGCCGGATGGCGCCCGCATGTTCTGAGGAACCGGTCCATGGCCGTCCCCCGCTACTACACCGTCTCCTGGGACCAGCTGCATCGCGACGGCAAGGCACTGGCCTGGCGCCTGGTCGACAAGGGCCCGAGCGGCGGCCCCTGGAACGGCATCGTCGCCATCACGCGCGGCGGGCTGATCCCCGCCGCCATCGTGGCGCGCGAGCTGGACTGCCGCCTGATCGAGAGCGTCTCCGTCGTCACCTATGACGAGGAGGAGCGCGGCAAGCCGAGTGTCGTGAAGATGCCGGAGGCTGCCGGCGACGGCGAGGGCTGGCTGATCCTCGACGACCTCGTGGACACGGGCACCACCGCCCGGGTGGTGCGGGGCCTGCTGCCCAAGGCGCATTTCGCCACGATCTACGCCAAGCCGGCCGGCAAGCCGCTGGTGGACACCTTCGTCACCGAGGTGAGCCAGGACACCTGGATCCTCTTTCCCTGGGACACCGAGCCGCAGTTCGTGGCCCCCATCGCCAAGAGCGCGAAGGCCTGACCCTGCCTGTCCCCAGCGGGCCTTTCACACAGTCCTGAAAGGCGGGTCCGTTCGGGGGCCCGCCTTTCGCTTTTCCGGGTCCGGGGGTCTTTCCGGGCCGGGACAGCGGGGCAGCCGGCGGCGTTGCTGTCGTATTAAAAACTTTCGTGAGTTTAAAAATTATCTCATAAGATGGACAAATCTTGTGTATCGTTTCCAGGCTAGCTTCCGCTATAGCCACGATCCATGATGAAAACGGGTCAGGAGGATGGTCCTGGAGCCAGCCTCTTCCCCAAGGAAGACACGAAAAGGAGAGCAATGGTCGCCCCCCTGATCACCGTTTCGGTCCCCACCTACCGGCGCCCGTCCCTGCTGCTGCAGTGCCTGCACTCCGTCTTCCAGCAGAACTACCGGCCGTTGGAGATCGATGTCAGCGACAACTCCTCCACCGACGAGGCGGAGCAGCTGATCGCCGGCCTGACGCCGCCGGAAGGGATCACCATCCGCTACTGGCGGAACGTGCCCGCCTCGAACCTGGTGGGCAACATCAACAAGCTCTTCGCCGAGGCGCGGGGCGAGCGGCTCCTGGTGCTGCATGACGACGATGCCCTGCTGCCCGGGGCGATCGAGGCGCTGGACGAGGCCTATCGCTCCTCGCCCGACGTGATCTGCGCCTATGGCATCCAGGAATGCATCACCCCCTTCGGCATGATCTCGCCAAAGGATACCGAGACCCACAGCAAGGTGGGCAACCGGACCTCCGAGTACAGCGGCCTGCACTACGACCTGCTGGTGCGCGCGCTGTGGCGGCAGGTGCCCTGCGACGGCTTCCTGATCGACACCCGGGCGGCGCGCCAGATCGGCTACCGCAGCATGGAGCTGGTGGGGCTGCAGCTCGACACGGATTTCGGCATCCGCCTGTCGCAGGCCTTTCCCGGCAAGGCCTTCTATTTCGTGGACCGGAAGACCTCGCTCTACCGCCTCTCCCCGGAGGGCCTGCGGGAAACGGGGGCGAATGTCAGCAGCAAGATCTACGACGTGCTGGAAGCCCTGCCGAACCTTTCCCCCGCCGAGATGGCGGCGCGGGACCGGCTGATGCACCAGATCGCCGCCGAATCCGTGGTGGAGCACGCCATGAGCCGGCGGCGGAAGAAGGCGTTGCACATCTTCTTCTCCCGCTACTACCGTCAGGGCCAGAGCCTGATGAAGTCGGCCTATCACCTGGGGCTGATCGCCACGCCCAGGCTGCGCGCCGTGCGCTACATCCGCTCGGCCTGACCCCGCCCACCGGCCGCGCGGCATCCGCCCGCGGCCGGTGCCGACCCCAGACCGGCGCACCAGCCGGCGCCGCTACCCGGCGACGGTCTCGGGCGAGACCAGCACCTTGTCCACGCGCCGCCCGTCCATATCCACCACCTCGAACTGCCAGCCGGACCAGGCGATCCGGTCGCCCTCCTTGGGCACGCGCTGCAACAGCGCCAGCAGCAGGCCGGCCACGGTGTGGTAGCTGCCCTCCTGCGGCAGGGTCGGCAGGTCCAGCCGCGCCTTCAGCTCGTCCGACGGCATCATGCCATCCACCAGCAGGGAGCCGTCATGGCGCTCGACGGCGCCCTCGGCCGGCTCCGGCTCCGGCTCCGCTCCCAGTTCGCCGACAATGGCCTCCAGCAGGTCCGAATCCGTGACGATGCCCTCGAAGGAGCCGTACTCGTCCATCACCAGCGCCATGCCGATCTTGTCGGTGCGCATCCGCTCCAGCGCATCCAGCGCCGGCAGGGTGTCAGGCAGGACCAGCGGCTGGCGCATCGCCTCGGCCAGCGAAAGCGGGTGGCCGGCCAGCAGCTCGTCCAGCAGGTCCTTCACCGCGACCACGCCGACCACGTTGTCCACCCGGCCATCGGCCACGACATAGCGGGACACGCCGCCCTCGCGCACGCGGGTCCGCAGCTCCTCCGGGGTCTCGCTGCGATCCAGCCAGACGACCTCGTTGCGCGGCGTCATCAGGGCACGGACCGGCTTGTCGGCAAGGCGCAGCACCCGCTCGATCATCTGCCGCTCCTCACGTTCCAGCGCCCCGGCCTCGGCCCCCTCCGCCACCACGGCCTTGACCTCCTCTTCCGTCACGGAGGTGTCGGTGGGCTGGGTGGCGCCGAGCATCCGCAGCACCAGGGCGGAGGAGGAGGAGAGCAGCCAGACGGCAGGCGAGGCGATGCGCGAGATCAGCAGCAGCGGTGCGGCGAGGCGGCTCGCCACCACCTCCGGGTTCCGCAGCGCCAGGGTCTTGGGCACCAGCTCGCCCAGGATCAGCGAGAGATAGGTGATGAGCAGCACCACCACGCCAAAGGCGATGTCGTCCGCGTAAGGCGCGAGGAGGGGCACCTTCGCCACCAGCGGCTCCGCCGTGGAGGCAAGCCGGGCGCCGCCGAAGGCGCCCGCCAGGATACCGACCAGCGTGATGCCGATCTGCACCGTGGGCAGCATCCGCTCCGGGTTCTCGGCCAGGGACAGGGCGGTGGCGGCCCCCTTCACCCCGTTCTTCTGCAGGCCTTGCAGGCGCGCCCGGCGGGAGGACACCACCGCGAGCTCGCCCATCGCGAAGACGCCATTCAGCAGCACCAGCAGGATGATGATGCCGATTTCGATCAGGACGGACATGATGGCGCATCTTGTAGGGGAGGATGACGGCCAGCGATAGCGCCATGCCGTTTCGGGGCCCGTTTGTTCCGCCGCGAAAATGCCCCATTTGCGGCCGACCCGCGCCGCAGGAACGGGCGTTCATGGTCGGTGAGACGCGGCCCCGGATTCGGCCGCGCCGTCCGGAACGGCCGGGCGGCGCGTCGCCCGAGACGGGGGCCGCAAGACGCCGGACACAGCATGAACGCGAGCCCGATGGGACAGGACTGGCCCCCCCGCCCGGCCACCCCGCCCGCTTCCACCGCCAACCCGCACCCGAGCCGCACGGACCGCCCCGGCCGCGGCCTGTCACGGCAGGCCGCCACGCTGGCGGTACTGGCGCTGGTGGCGGTCGCGCATCTGGGCGCCTGGTGGGCCTGGAACCGGCCGGTCGCCATGCCGGATTTCACCGGGCGGGTGGAGGGCTTCGCCTTCGCCCCCTACCAGCGCGGCCAGAGCGCCGAGGGCGACAACCAGCCGAGCGCGGCCGACATCCTGCGCGACCTGCGGCGCGTCGCCCCGATGACGGACCGCATCCGCACCTATGCCGCCTCGAACGGGCTGGAGCGCATCCCCGACCTCGCATGGCAGGCCGGGCTCGACCTGCGGGTCACCATGGGCTCCTGGCTGGACAAGCGCCTGGACCGCAACGCCGCCGAGATCCGCAACCTCGTCCAGACGGCGCGCGAGGCCCGCAACGTGGACCGCGTGCTGGTCGGCAACGAAGCCATCCTGCGCGGCGACCTGACCGTGCCGCAGCTCGTCGGCTACATCCGCCAGGTGAAGCGGCAGGTGCGCCAGCCCGTCTCCACCGCCGAGCCCTGGCATGTCTGGGTGGACCATCCGGAGCTGGGCCAGGCGGTGGACTTCATCACCATCCACCTGCTGCCCTACTGGGAGGGGCTGCCGGTCGATGACGCGCTGCGCTTCTCCATGGAGAAGTATCAGCAGGTGAAGGCGATGTTCCCGAACAAGCCGGTGCTGATCGGCGAGATCGGCTGGCCCTCCGACGGCGTGGCCCAGGGCGCGGCGCGGGCGAGCCGGGTGAACCAGGCGATGTTCCTGCGCAAGTTCTTCCGCATCGCCGACCGCGAGAACCTCGACTACTTCGTCATGGAGGCCTTCGACCAGCCCTGGAAGGCCAGCTTCGAGGGCCGGGCCGCCGGCTACTGGGGCATGATGGACCTCGACCGGCAGGAGAAGTGGCCGCTGACCGGCGCGGTGCAGGAGAATCCCGGCTGGGCCGGCTGTGCGCTGGGCGGCAGCCTCGCCGCCTTCCTCGCCAGCTTCTTCTTCCTCGCCCGCCGCCCGGACATCCGCCCTGCCGGCAAGCTGATGATGGCCGGCCTTGCCCAGCTCGCGGTGACCGGCGTGGTCGCGGTGGTGCTGGCGATGTCGGAGACCTACCTCTCCCCCGCCGCCGCCGTGGTCTGGGGCGCGCTGATCCTGGGCCAGCTCCTGCTGCTGGCGCTGCTGCTCTCCGACAGTTTCGAGCTGGCGGAAACGGTGTTCGGCCGTGTCGCGAAGCGCCGCTGGCCCGCTTTGCCCGCCGCCGACACCGCCGCGATGCCGAAGGTTTCCCTGCACCTGCCGATCTGCAACGAGCCGCCGCAGATGGTGCGCCAGACCCTCGATGCCCTGGCGGCGCTCGACTACGAGAATTTCGAGGTGCTGGTGGTGGACAACAACACCACCGACCCTGCGGTCTGGGAGCCCGTGGCCGAGCATTGCGCGCGCCTCGGCCCGAAGTTCCGCTTCTTCCATCTCGGCCGGTGGCCGGGCTTCAAGGCGGGCGCGCTGAACTTCGCCCTGCGCGAGACCGCGCCCGATGCCGCGGTGATCGGCGTGCTGGACAGCGACTACCTCGTCCGCCCCGACTGGCTGCGCCGCATGGTGCCCTTCTTCGACCGCCCGGAGGTCGGCTTCACCCAGTCGCCGCAGGACTACCGCGACGGGCACGAGGGCTGGTTCAAGCGGATCATGTTCTGGGAGTATGCCGGCTTCTTCAAGGCGGGCATGGTCACGCGCAACGAGCGCAACGCCATCATCCAGCACGGCACCATGACGCTGATCCGGCGCTCGGCGCTGGAAGGCGCGGCCGTGGACGGCAAGGCCTGGGCGGAATGGTGCATCTGCGAGGACAGCGAGCTCGGCCTGAAGCTGATGCGCCAGGGCTGGGAGGCCGTCTACGTCCCCGACAGCATGGGCCGCGGCGTGATGCCGGACGACTTCGCCGCCTACCGCAAGCAGCGGCACCGCTGGGCCTTTGGCGCGGTGCAGATCGTCAAGGGCCACTGGCGCGCCCTGCTGAACCCCTTCGACCGCTCGCTGACCCAGGGCCAGCGTTTCCACTTCGTGATGGGATGGATGCCCTGGTTCGGCGACGCGCTGGGCCTGGCCTTCGTGATCGGCGGCCTGTTCTGGTCGCTGGGCCTGACCCTGCTGCCCCTGACCAACGAGCTGCACTATGCCGGGCTGCACGCCTGGGTGCTGCAGCATCTCGGCCTGGGCGAGGGCTTCTGGCTGGCGCTGCGGGCGGTGCTGCAGGGCGTGGGCCTGTCCAACGAGTTCCCGATCCTGCTCTTCATGCTGCCGAGCCTGGGGCTCTTCGCCTTCAAGCTCTTCCAGATCTGGACGCTCTATGCCGCGCGTGTCGCCTGCGGCGCGGGCGACCGGCTGGCGGCGGCGCTGGGCGGGCTGGCGCTGACCCACACCATCGGCAAGGCGGTCTGGCAGGGCTTCTTCAAGCGCCGGGCGCATTTCGCCCGCACGCCCAAGATGGAGAACGCCCCGGCCCTGGTGCAGGCCTTCGCCACCGCGCGGGAAGAGTTGATCCTCATGGGCCTGCTCTGGGCCGCTGCGCTGGGCGTTACCCTGGTGCATCGTGGCGGAACCTGGGAGGCCCTGCTGTGGACCGTGATCCTGCTGGTGCAGTCGGTGCCCTACCTGGCCGCCGTCTCCATGGCGGCGGTGGCCGCCCTGCCCTCTCCCGCCCTGACGCAGGGCGTGCCGGGCGCCGTCGCGGCCACCTCCACGGCCGGCCATGCCGTCGCCCGCGCAGCGGCTGAATAAGCCAAGGATACGCGCCTCGGGCGGCTGGCGGGCTCCGCCGGCCGCCCGGATTCTGGGGCTGGCCGGTCTCGTGCCCTTTTTCGGGCTGGCCATGCTCTCGCTGTCCGGCGAAGCCTGGGCGCGGCCGCCGCTGCTTCTCTACGGCGCCACCATCCTCTCCTTCCTCGGCGCCATCCATTGGGGCGTCACCCTGCGGGCTCCGGAAAGCGAGGCGGGCTGGGACTGGCCCCGCCTGACGCTCGGGGTCCTGCCGCCGCTGCTGGCCTGGGTCGCGCTGTTGCTGCCGCCCTACTGGACGGCCCTCCTCCTCATCCTCGGCCTGATGCTCACGGTGATCGTGGAATCCTGGGCGGCCCGCGTCCACGCCGTCGCGCCGCGCAGCTGGCTCCGCCTGCGCTGGTTGCTGTCGATCGGCGCCTCGTCCTCGCTTTTCTTTGGTGTCCTGCTTCTATTATGAGATTGATTCCATAATTTGAAACGTCTATAGCGTGGTTCCTGTCCGCTCCGCTCCTTTGGAGGTCCCATGCCGGATGCCGAGGTGATCCCTTTTCCCGTCACCCCGATGCGGCGCCTCGAAAGCGCCCTGCAGAGCCTGGTCAAGGCGCAGGAGGAGCAGCGACGGGCCGTCCAGGCCTTCCAGGATTCCGTGGCCCAGCTCCGCACCCAGACCACCCTGCTGCGCGAGAGCGTGCGGGACTTCGACGAGGAGCTGCGGCAGCTCGGCCAGGAAGCCCGGCGCGCCCATGCCGCCGCCCTCACGCTGGAACACACCGCCGGGCGTCTCTGAGAGCGCCCCCGCCGCCAGAAAAGGTCAGACCGGATGGCCTGCACCCTCGGAGGGAAGCCCTTTCGCGGCAGGAAATACCGCCGCGGCGGCGTGCAGCCCCTCGCGCGGGGATGACTCCCTTTCTTCCTGGGCCTATCTCGGAGGTGGAAGCATTGTTCCACGAGGTGTGCCCGCCATGAGCCATCCCCTGATCGCCCAGCTCGAAGCCGCCCGGATCGTGCCCGTGGTGCGCACCAAGAACACCGCCCACGCGGCCACGGCGGTCGCCTGGCTGCGGGAGACGGGCATCACCGTCTTCGAGATCACCATGACCGTCCCCGGCGCCGTGGACCTGATCCGCGAACTCGCGGCGGAGCCCGGCCTGCTGGTCGGCGCCGGCACGGTGCCGGATGCTGCCACGGCCGAGGCCTGCCTCGCCGCCGGGGCGCGTTTCCTCGTGGCGCCCTGGGTCGATTCCAGCCTCGCTCCGCCTTGCCGCGAGGCCGGCGCCTGCCTGATGCTGGGCGCCGTGACGCCGACCGAGGTGCGCGCGGCCCTGGCCGCCGGGACGGATGTGGTGAAGGTCTTCCCCGCCGCTTCCGCGGGCGGGCCCGGCCATGTGAAGGCGCTGCGTTCGGTCTTCCCGCAGGTCACCTTCTGCCCGACCGGCGGCATCGATTCGCGCAACGCGCCGGACTATCTGGCGGCCGGCGCGGCCTTTGTCGGCATGGGCGGCAAGCTGGTGGACGAATCCCTGATCGCCAAGGGCGACCGCGCGGCGGTGCAGGACGCCGCCCGCGCCGCGCTCGGCATCGTGCAGGCCTGACGCGGATGGCCGCCGAACTCCTTTGCCTGGGCGAGCCGATGTGGGAGCTCAACCAGCAGTCCCGGGCCGCCGACGGCCGCCCGCTCTACCTGGAAGGCCATGGCGGCGACGCCTCCAACGCCGCCATCGCCGCGGCACGGGCCGGGGCCTCGGTGGGCTTCCTGGGCGCCATCGGCCAGGACCGCCCGGGCGACAGCTTCATGGCGCTCTGGCAGGAGGAAGGCGTCGATACCGCAACGGTGCTCCGCAGCGCCGACGCGCCGACCGGGCTCTACATCGTCACGCATGGCGCGAAGGGGCACGAGTTCACCTATTACCGCAGCGGCTCCGCCTCGGCCCGCTACCGGCCCGAGGACCTGCCGGAAGATGCGATCCGTGCCGCGCGGATCCTGCACCTGACCGGCATCAGCCTGGCGATCTCCTCCAGCGCCTGCGACGCCGCGCTGCGGGCTGCCGCGATCGCGCGGGAGGCCGGGGTCCAGGTCTCGGTGGACACCAACCTGCGCCTGCGCCTCTGGCCACTGGCCCGCGCCACCGCGATCACCCACGCGGCCATCGCCATGGCCGACATCGCCCTGCCCTCCTACGACGATGCGACGCATCTGACGGGGCTGGACGATCCGGACGCCATCGCGGATTTCTACCTGAAGCTTTGCCCGCTGGTGCTGCTGAAGCTCGGCAAGGAGGGCTCCATCGTCGCGACGCGCGAGGGCCGGACCCGCATTCCCGGCCGGGTGGTCGAGGCCGTGGATGCCACCGGCGCGGGCGACACCTTCGCCGGCAATGTACTGGCACGGCTCCTGGCCGGCGACGGGCCGGAAGAGGCAGCGCGCTACGCCAACGCCGCGGCGGCACTCGCGACCACCGGCTATGGCGCGGTGGCACCGATGCCGCGGCGGGACGAGGTGCTGGCCTTCCTGAAGCAGGGCTGAAGCCGGAGCGCCTCTCCGCCCCGGTCAGGCGTCAGCCTTCGCGCAGGCTTTCCAGCCGCTGCCGCAGCGCCATGTCGTGCGGCAGCAGCTCCACCGCGGTGGCACAGGCCAGTTCCGCCTCCACCGGACAGCCCCCTTCCTCGAAGAGCCGACTGAGATGTGCCTGGAGGCCGCCGTTCCGCGCGGCGCGCCCCATGGCATCCGCCAGCGCCGCCTCGGCCTCCCGGCGGAAGCCCGGCTCCTCCAGCAGCGCCGCCAGCGGCAGGAGGTCGCCGCCATGGCCTGTGATCTCGGCGGCAACGTCGGTCACCACGGCCCAGGGCTGGATGCCCGGCCGCAGCAGGCCCGGCGCGTTCTCCAGCAGGAGGTTCAGCTCCTCGTTGGCGCTGCCGGGGCCCTGCCAGATCAGCGCGTTCTCCGGCTGGCCGACCAGGCTCAGCGCCGCCGCCAGAAAGGAGGCACGCCGGTTGCCCAGGGCCTGCAGGGCCCGGCCCATGAGCAGCAGCCGCCCGCTCATGCCGATGCCCTCGGGTGCCGGCAGGTCCTGCCGCGCCAGGGCCATGGCGCGGCGCATGTCCCCGGCCTGGAGCGCCTCGTCCGCCTCCAGGGTCCGCAGTACATAGGCAGCCTGGGGGCCGAGCGGTGCCGGGCCGGCGGCGGCCTCCCTCAGCACCGCCATCACTTCCTCCACCGACAGCAGCCCGTCGGGCGCGAGGCCGAGCTGGGAGGTCATGGGCCGCACCGTCAGCCCCGCCCCCACCAGCCAGTCGTGCAACTCGCCATGGACTTCGCGCCAGCTTCCCTCCGTCGCCTTGCGGAAGGCGTGCGGGAAGAACCCGGCATAGATGTCCAGCGCCTCGCTGGACCCGGCGGCGAGCTGGTCGCCCGCCGCGCCCTCGCGGAAATGGTCGGTGAAGAGGTCGCGCGGGCCGGCGGAAAGGAGGAGGGGCAGGTCCACCCGGTGCAGCGCCTTGTCGGGGCGGAGCCGCAGCACGGCGTCGAAGCGCGCGCCCTGCTCCTGCTCCAGATCGCGCTTCATCACCCCGGCCTGGAAGACCTTGTAGAACTGCCGCAGCGTATAGGGGTCGGTGCCATGCGGCGCGCCGTCCGGGTGGCGCTGGCGGTTCTCGTAGAACCCGAAGGGGAAGGCATCCTCGACATGGATGCGCGCCGGGCCGACCGCCGCCTCGATGGCCTCCCGCGTCACGGTCTCGCTTTCCGCCCGTTGGGCCAGATGGCGGCGCAGCGCGGGAAACACCTCGAAGAAGCGCTGCGACTTCCATTCCGCCGGCAGGGCGCGCAGCAGGCCCGGTGGCAGCACGAGATCCAGGCGGCTGGCATTCATCGGACCGCTCACCTTCGCCCCGCGCTCGCGCCAAGTGGCGACGACCACGCTCACCTCCGCCTGCTCCCGCAGGGTACGCAGCCAGCCGAGCCCGCTCTCGAAGCGCCGCATCTGGCCGCTGAGGCATACGCAGATCCTCGGCCGCGCCGCAGTCATCCCCACCCTGTCCCATCCTCCACGATACGGCCCGTCCGTTTCCGGCGAGCGCACGCCATTGTCTTCGGCGGCCGCTGATCCACGGAACCCGCGGCTGGCGCATCGGGTTTCGTGGCAAGAACCCTGGCCGGCCGATGCTGCGGCATCGCCCCAACGGCAAGGATGCCCGCCGTTTTGGGCGTCCTTCGGAAAACATCAAGACGGCAGCGGTGGCAGGATCTCCGTCATCCGGTTGGGCGAGGCCGGCACTGGCCCTCCCGGCACCCCTCCAGCGGCGTACAGGTGACAGATGCCGCCGGGGGCTTACGCCCTCCCATCACAGTGACCATCTTGGCGGGGTGAGCAGATTCGTCGGACGGGCGCTGGGGCCGGATGGCCAGGTGGCCCATGCCCTTCCTTTCACCCCCGCCTCCATACCGCCCGTCCCGCCCCGCGTGCTGCTGGCGGCCTGGGACAGTGCGCGGGAGGGTGCCGCCCTCGGGCTGCGCGGCCCTGAGCGCGCGCTGTTCTTCGCCGCCGAGGATCGCGCGGCGCCGGATCCGGTGCGGCTGGACCTGTCCGATCCCGACGCGCGCTGCTGGGCGGAGGCGATCGACCTGACCCTTGGCCTCGGCACGGTGTCCGGCATGGCGGTGCTGCTGCGGCTGCTGGCGCTGCTGGATGCCATGGGACGCCTGCCCTGGCTGCGCGGCATGTTCGAGATCAGCGCTGGCGAGGCCGAACTCCACCCGGCGCTCCTCGGGGCGGCGGCCGAGCTCCCCCTGGACCCGGCCGCCAGACTGGACGAAACCAGCCTGCGGCGCCGACTCTCACGGCTGCCGGCCGGAGCCCGTTCATGAATTACCGATTCCTCGCCCTTGCCCTCCTGCTTCCCGTTCTGGGGGCCTGTGCCAGCACGCCCGAGCGCAGCAGCGACCAGCGCCAGGATGAGGCAAGGCTCGCCGCCTGTCGCCGCGATGCCGAGCGGGCCATCCTGTTCCGCGACCGCGGCCAGACCATGCGCAACGACGAGCTGGATGCGAGCTCCGGCGTGCAGAGCTATCTCGGCATCCGCAACCAGACGGACCGGCTTGGTGCCACCTTCGAGCGCAACCGTATGGCCGCGGCCTGCGCCCGCGACGGCGCGCCGGATGCCAGCGGTGCCGCCCAGGGCCAGGCTAATCCGACCCCGTCCGGCGCGGCGGCACCCGCCACGCGCTGACTCGGCCGGGAGGAAGCCCCGCAAGGGCCTGTCGCGTCTCCGACGACGGGCCCTTCCCCCTGGCGATTTTCCCCGGCGATTTCCCTGGCCGCCGATCTGCTCTAGGACACCCTCCGTCCCGACCACGAGACGAGGAGAGGCTCCGCGATGAGCAAGATCACCCGCCACGGCAACAACCCGGTGCTGTCCAACGCCGTCGAGTACCACAATTTCGTGTTCCTGGCCGGCGTCACCGCCGATGACCTTTCCCAGGACGTGGTCGGCCAGACCAAGCAGATCCTGGCCCGGATCGACGAGCTGCTGGAAGCGCACGGCACCGACAAGACCCGCCTGCTCCAGGCCCAGGTCTGGCTGAAGGACATCCGCGACCGCGACGCCCTGAACAAGGAGTGGGTGTCGTGGCTGCCGGAAGGCGGCGCGCCGGTCCGCGCCTGCGTGGAAGCCAACATGGCCGACCCGCGCCACCTCGTGGAAATCATGATCACCGCCTGCCGCTGAGGCGGCGCGGCGATTCAGCCGTGTGGAACGCTGTGGCGGCTCAACCGCCACAGTGTGACTTTGGCAGTGTTGCCATGGGTCACATAGGACTATCTTCTCTATCGGCACCGCTTGCGAGCTATGCCCCCGACAAATCACACCAATTCCGCACACACATTGCTCTCACGGATTGGCGAGGATGCAACCCTCCGGTACCGCCTCCACACCGGCATCGGTGATGCCGGTTCCTGGGTGGGGCCAGGATTAGCAATGGGTTACCGGCCCGTCGGGCCAATCCGTGGGGGGGTCATGCGGTTCAGGTCTTCGGCGATCACTGTCACGGCGCTCTGCGGAGCGCTGGTCCTTGCCCTTCCGGGTGGTGCGGAAGCGGCACAGCAGAAGGGCGCGAAAGCTGCCCGGCACGGCACCACGGCGCATGTCGCCAAGACGCTGAACGCCACTCCGAACTTCCGCAGCGCATCGCTGAAGGCGCGTTCCTTCCGTGGCCCTGAGGGCCGCGACGAGGGCACGGTCCGCAACGCCATGTTCACCGGCAGCATCTCCTGCGTTCCCTATGCCCGCATGGTCTCGGGCATCCAGGTCACCGGGAACGGCTATCAGTGGTGGGGCAACGCGGCGGGTCTCTACGAGCGCGGCCAACGCCCCGAGCCCGGCTCGGTGCTGGCCTTCCGCGCCTCGGGCGGCATGCGCCTCGGCCATGTGGCGGTGGTGCAGCGGATCGTGAACAGCCGCGAGATCGAGATCGAGCACGCGAACTGGGAAGGCCCGGGCATCCGCAAGGGCACGGTGATGCGCAACGTTTCGGTGATCGACGTCTCGCCGCGCAACGACTGGACCGCCGTCCGGGTGCAGATCGGCCGCAGCGACGAGAGCTTCGGCCGCGTCTATCCGACTTATGGCTTCATCCACAACCGCCCGATCGGCGCCTCCCCGCGCATCAACTACGCCCGCTCCCAGGGCTTCGAGGAAGTGGCCGAGGCCCCGGCCTCGAACCGCCCGCTGGACATCACAGTGCGCAACACCGGCCGCTGAGCGACGGCCGGCCTCCTTTCCTGACCCTTATAGGTTTCGCCTTCCTTTGCCCGCGGGACTATCCTCGGGAAACCTTCGCGCCGGCCCCGATGTTGCCGGCACGTTGGTTTCAGGAGGATGGCCATGAGTGGAACGACGCCTAGCGACACCCCGGCTGGCGGCGCCGGCATCTCCCAGATCCACGAGATCATGTCCTCCCTGATGGGAGGACGCACGGACAGCGCCGGCGTGCAGCAGCTGGTGGACCGGCTGCGCCAGGGCGGCATGCACAGCCAGGTGGAATCCTGGGTCGGGACGGGCGAGAACCAGCCCGCCGACGGCAGCTCCATCGAGCGGGCCTTCGGCAGCTCTACCATCGACAATGTCGCTTCCCGCTTCGGGATGACGCACCAGCAGCTCGTCTCCCTTCTGGTGATGGCGCTGCCGATGGTCCTGAACTACCTCACCCCGAAGGGCAAAGTTCCGGCCAACGAGGCGGAAATGCCCCAGGGTGGGTTGCAGGGCGGGCTGGGCGGTATTCTCGGCAGCATCCTGGGCAGCCTGGGTGGTGGCGCCACGGCCGGCAACACTCAGCCCGGCACTCCTGGCCAAGGTGGCCAGGGCGGTTCGGCCGGGGACATCGTGGGCGGGCTGCTGCGCTCCGTGCTGGGCGGCCATCGCAACGGCTGAGAACGGCTTTCCGGACCGCCGGCCTTGCGGCTGGCCGGCCCGGGCCTTCTTCACCCGTGCCGTGGGCTTCCCGGCGGCATCGCCTCGTCGGCGGACGGCGCGCTGCCACCGCGGGGCGGCACCTTCGCCGCGATCAGTGCACGGCGGATCTCGGCCTCGGCCTTCTCCAGCTCGCCCGCCGCCGCGAGGCGCCGGTTGCGTCCTTCCTCGGCGATCCGCAGCGAATCCTCGATCGTGCCGATCAGCGCCGCATTCGCCTGCTTCAGCGAATCCATGTCCACCACGCCACGCTCGATCTCGCCCCGCACCTGGGCATTGCCCTGTCGCAGCGCCTCGGCATTGGCGATGAGGAGCTTGTTGGTCAGGTCGGTCGCCGCCTGGAGCGCGCCGCCGGCCTCCCGCATCCGCTGGATCGCCAGCGCCTGGGCGAGCTGCGCCCGCCAGAGCGGAACGGTGTTGGCCAGCACCGAATGGATCTTGGAGGCCAGCGCCTTGTCGTTCTCCTGGATCAGCCGGATGCCCGGCAGCGCCTGCATGGCGATCTGCCGCGTCAACCGCAGATCGTGGATGCGCCGGTCCAGCTCGTCCCGCGCTGCCCGCAGGTCGCGCAGCCGCTGCGGCGCCAGCGGGTCCTTGGCGACCTCCGCCTCCCATTCCGCCTTCGGCACCGTCTCGGTATCCGTATGGGCCAGCACCTGCTCGCCCGCCTCGATATGCTCGGCCAGCGAGTGGAACCATTCCAGCGTGGCGCCGTAGAGCCGCTCCAGCCGCTCCACATCCTCCATCAGCCGGGTGCGGTGGCCCTGCAGCAGGTCGCCCGCCGCCTCGACCTGTCCGCGCACGCTCTCATAGCGTTGCAGGATGCCGACCGTGCCGCTGCTCGCCCGCCCCATCAGCCGGGACAGCAGCCCGGGCTTCTCCTCGCCGCCGCCCGGATCGAAGCCGCGCAGATGCGCCAGCAGCCCGGACAGCGCATCGCCCGCCTGCCCGGTCGCGTCGTTGCGGGAGGCGCCGAGCATGGCATCCGCCGCCACCGTGGCCTGCCGCTGCGCCTCCTGGCCGAAACGCAGGATCGAGGAAGGGTCGGCCAGATCGATCTGGCGGGCCAGCTCCGCCGCCCGCGCCGGAACCGTGCGCTGCTGCGCCTCCGATGGATCGCTCATGCCACCCCTTCCTCCCGAAGCCTCTGCCGCAGCACCGTCACCTGCACGTCCAGCGCCTCGGTCTCGGAGGCACGCAGCCGTTCCGCCGCCTGCGAGGCGGCCCGCTCCACATCGCTCATGGCCGCCGTCAGCTCGCGTGGCGCGACGGCGCCGGCGGAAAGCCTTTGGGCGATGCGCTCCAGCCCGTCCAGACCCAGCACCAGCAGGCTGCGCGCCTGCCCCGCCATGGAGGGACGCAGCACCATCTCCCTCAGCAGCCCGCGCAGCGCCAGGACGGCCCCGGCGAGGCGCGTGTCCGTGCCTTCCAGCACGGCCAGCCGGCGGGCGAAGGGCTCCAGCCCGGCATCGCCCTGATAGGGCTCCGGCTTCTCCTCGCGCAGCCCCTCATAGGCGCTGTCTCTTGATCACATCTACGCACAGCTCCACCGTAAGGCGA